>NZ_JADBTR010000003.1:0-47355 GCF_020246065.1 Microcystis sp. M144S2 | reverse complement strand
ATGTGGACCTCTGGTTTATCGGTTATCTTCCCCGTCGCGACTGGGTGACGGGCATTTGGTTAGGAAATGATAATAATTCTCCCACTTCCGGCAGTAGTCAACAGGCAGCCCGGTTATGGGGCGATTATCACCGTCAGTTAAGTAGGTAGGCGTTAAAAGTTGTCAGACACCCCCCTTATCAAGGGGGGCAGGGGGGATCGGCACCCCCCTTATCAAGGGGGGATCAAGGGGGGATCAAGGGGGGACTAAGGGGGGACTAAGGGGGGATCGAACCTAAAATCCATTTTTAATTTAATTATAACCAGCTACTTAATCACCACACAAAACTAATGCCAATGGCTCTCAAGCTCCCTTTACTAATGCTTTAAAGTAATAAGGGTGTCCTAGCCCTAGCTAACACACCCGTAGAGATTATTTCTGGTGGCTTAGTTTTACCCCAAAAATCCACAACTGCCCAACCCACCGCAGGGGAGGGACAGGCATAGATTAGGCGACAATGACAATATAGCCGTGGTCGAAGGCTGCTGGCGCACCAGTAAGGGTTGCGAGTTGAACCGGCGCAAAAGCGCCACCAATACCATCTGCGTCAAACCGTAAAGCACCATCAGTGGTATTATAGAGGAATCTTTGCAAGTTATCAGTAGCGGCAACAACTCCCGCACCCCGAAGGAATTGCGTACCAGTCAAAAGACCAAGAGTCAGTCCGCCATTGACGAAACCGCCGCCAGAGGCGGAGATTTGGATAGAATCAGGGTCAACCGCGGTGCTAAAATCGGTGATGGTGTCAGTACCCTCATTGGTAGCAGCGTAAGCAAAACGATCAATACCAGTACCACCAGTGATGGTATCGCCGATGGTACCACCAAATATGGTATCGGCTCCAGCTCCACCGTTGATGGTATCGCCTCCAGAATTGCCTTGAATAGCATCGTTTCCAGTGCCGCCTAGAATACTATCGCCGCCCTGAAGACCACCGATGTTATCGTCTCCCGCCCCACCGTCGATGGTATCGGTACTACCCCCGCCGGTGAGGGTATCATTGAAGTTACTACCTATAATGTTATGGGGAACGTTTGAATCGATTCTTGAGACGGTAGTTTGACCGGCGGGTGCTGGTGGATTGCCCAGAGATATGGTTGTGGTACCTGCGGCTTTCGTGATAGTAGCACCGTCGATTGTTAGTTGATAAGTGTCGGTAGTCCCAGCTCTAACAAAGGTAAAGCTATTTGCTGGCAGGGAAAGGGTCGTAGAATAGCCTCCACCGACCTGGGAAAGGGTTGCGCTAGAAACAGCAGGGCCGAAGTTGGTTATTCTCCAAACCGTACTGCTGCCTTGAGCGGGAGCGAAAACGCCAATGAAAGTGAGATTATCGGCGGTAAGGCCTGTTGCTGGCAGAGAAATGGGGAGAGTAGGATTGGCGTTCAGTAACTGGGCAACTGTCGCACTCCCAGCAGTGAAAGAAACACCAATGGCAGAGCCAGAGAAGTCTACAGTAATGGCCATAGTTTTTCCTTTGAATGATTTGTTTGAATCTGAAGAGTTTGACAATCTTCCTCCCGATTATTATATACCGGGAAAAAAAATGCAACTATTTTTTTGGGGGCTTGTTTCCCAGATTATTCTTGGGGACAAGCATCTGCTAGGCTAAATTTAACCATGCCGCATCGGAAGACGATGCAAAGTTCTGTCATAAGATGTTGACTATTTAAATTACTCGTTAAGACTGCATGGGAGTCCAGGAGAGGCGGAACTGGAGTTCGAGCATTTGTACTAAAGTTCCTAAGAGGCAGTTTAAATGCAGTACAGCTTACTCAGGTTTTGACTATTCGAGCGAACTTCAGTTTAAAGTAAGCTCAGACGCATTTTAACCCCCTATCCTGGGATTAGTGGAAAGAACCACAAAGACACAAAGATCGATCACTCCTAATATAAGTTAAACTTATCACACAAAGAGTAAGAGAGCCTCCGCACCGAACTGGAATTGTGTAGCCAACAAAGCGGCCGCAGTCAGTCCACTCCCGAAACCAGCGGTAGAAACTTGGATAGTATCGGCGTTGCCCCCAGTAGGGTTAAAATCGGTGATGGTGTCAAGGCCTTCGTTTAGGTTATCGTTGCCATCACCACCGATTAGGCTATCGTTATTTTTTAGGTTTGTTTCCTCAATTATTGCTAATGATTAAGTTTTTCTGAATTTTCTGTTAATTTTCGGTTGGGGGTGATATAAATCACCCCAGAAATTAAAGTTAATGTCACCGATAGCCAAAAAGCCACCTGAGCAATTAAGTTATATTCAGAAGGCAAGGGAGCAATTAAGAGAGCGATAGCGACAATTTGGCTGACTGTTTTGCTTTTTCCCCACCAATTAGCCCCTTTTATGTCGCTATTTCCCGTTAAATTGGGATTAATGCGCCAACCAGCGATCGCTAATTCGCGAGCGAGAATCAAAAATACTCCCCAAGCGGCAATTAAATCCATTTCAATCAGAGCTAAAAGAGGAGCGAGAACCAGCAATTTATCGACTAAAGGGTCGAGAAATTTACCTAATTCGGTGATTTGCTTTAATTTTCGCGCTAGATAACCATCGAGCCAATCGGTGCTGGCAGCAATCAGAAAGATAATTAAACTTAACCAGCGATCGATTTCTGTGCCTTGATGCAACCAGTATAAAATTAATGGCAGTCCCAAGAGTCGCGATAGGGTAATCGAGTTGGGTAGGTTCATTTTTCAGTGATCAGTAAACAGTAAACAGTGATCAGTGACCAGTAAATAGTGATCAGTAAACAGTAAACAGGTATAAAGATAAAGATAACTAACTAATTAACTTAAAACTTACATCTGATAACTGATAACTGATAACTGATCTTTAGCTGGCTAATTTGAGATCGAAATTACTTTGTTTATTGCCTAATTGTCTGAGCCAACGATAATTATAAGCTAAAGCACCTCGCAGGGTAGGATAAACGGCATGATTAACGCCAAATTCTTGGCAAACTTCCGCTAAAATTGGGGCAATTTTGGGGTAGTGAATATGACAAATCTGCGGGAACAGATGGTGAACGACTTGATAATTTAATCCCCCTAAATACCAATTTAAAAAGGCATTTTTAGGAGCAAAATCCACGGTAGTTCGCACTTGAAAGATTGCCCATTCGTCTTCGATTTGGTTAGCTGCCGAGGGTTGAATAAATTCGGCGGGTTCCAAAACGTGAGCTAACATAAATACATGACAGGCAAGAACTCCATAGGTCATAAAAGCAATGAGAAAACCGATCGCTATTTCTAGGGGACTATAACCAACTAGAAGAGGAATGCCAATAAACCAGAAGAGATAAACAACTTTTCCGCTCAATAAAACGAATAGATCTATCGGTTTAGGATTAGGAATTTTAATCTCGCCAAAACGATGACCAAAGAGAATAGAGCGCACATCGGAGAATGACCAATAGATAGGAATTATGGCGTAGAGAATCGGGATAAATAAATGTTGATAACGATGATACCATTTATGCTCGGCATGGGGAGTCATTCGCACCACACCATCGCCGTGAATTTCCACATCGTACCCTAAAACATTGGTGTAGGTATGATGGAGATAATTATGACGAAAACGCCAGAGATAACTGGAAGTACCGATGATATAATCATAGGTCATGCCCATGAGAGAATTAACCCATTTTTTACTAGAATAGCCGCCATGGTTGGCATCATGACCAATGCTAAAACCAATCCCTGCTAATCCTCCCCCTAAAACCATGCAACCGATAATTTTTAGCCACCAGATATCTGGACCAAAAAGCACAAATAGCCAAGCGGCAATTACCCAGGTTAAAATCGTGATCGTCTTCAGGTACATGGCAAAATTATCTCTGGTGGGGATGCCGTTTTCGGTAAAATAAGCATCAACCCGTTTATTCAATTCCTTTCTAAAACCCTGATTTTCGGTAAAAGTTACTCGCATTCCTAATTTTTGTCCTAGAAGTTGATATGACGGCTATTTGTGGCAGCTCAGAGTTAATTTATGAGTCTTTTACTGGTTTGCTAAGGCTGTCTCACTATAACTGATAGTTTCTCATCAGTCTCTCATCTATTGTCAGAGAAAGAGGTGCGCTTGGCAAGGGAATCGCTCAATTTATTTGCTACTCTTGCAGAAAATCCTCGGTTTTTACCTAATCAGATATCAGATACCTGTAGCCGGTGATAGAAATGAGCGTTAGGTACTTTTATACTACTATTAAAGCGATTGAAGGCGATCGAGTTTTCTGGTGCGAAGTGCCACAATTAAGAAAATCACTCGATGCGATCGGTCGAAGCGTGGCCAATGATGAAGCGGTGTATTTTTATCTGTGGCAATGGTTACAGAATGATCCTAATAACCAATTAGTCAAGTCCCATTGGATGGTTTTCTTACAATATCGCTCCTGTATGGTAACTCAAAGGGTCTATCAAAATGTCGGTCATCGGATCGATGCTGATTATGAAACCCTATTCTACTATTTGCTGAATTTGCTTTCCACGGCAATCACCAACAATCCTAGCAATTTTTACGGTAATTTTCAGGATAACAAGACCAAACCGGGATTTTTTCGCTTAATCTTAGAAAAATGGACAGATAAAAAATTGAGAAATACTCTCTATAATTTTCTGCGAGGAGAGTATAAAACCATTGGCAGGACTAATCTCGGTATAGTCAGTCTTTTTAGTGCGAATAAAATTCAAAAAGTTTTACGAACATCGGGTATCTTTACCGAGAATCATCTGCTAATATTTAACTGTTTTCGAGAGGTAAAAAAAGCTTCTCTTAGATCATTGGATAAGTGGCAAGGGGAGGATTGGCAACAGGTAATCGATCGCCTACAGCAGTTACAACCGCAAGTTATTCTCACCGTGGAGGAAGTGCAAGCAAAACTCAATCAAATAGGGGAGATAATGCGTAATCATATCGATCCTCCTTACTCTAGATTTGAGCCTAATAATTATGACGATAATAGCAATTACTTTTGGGAAAATCTCCCCAGCAAGAAGCCAAGTAAAGATTTACTACAACAGCAAGAAATCCAGGAAAATATTAATAAGTTATTAATCACTCTTGAGGATGAAGTTAAACAGATTGTATATTGTTACTATCATCAAAAGATGACCCAAGCACAGATCGCTAATCGATTGGGAGTTCACTCATCTACTATTAGTCGAGAAATAACCCAATTATGTAAAAAAATTTATCAGCTACTCTGTGCAAGGGAAGGCAAAGATTGTCCTAAGTTGTTAAATGAGATTAAATTAAAATCTCGGCAAAAACAAGAGATCGATGCTTATCTAGAATATTTTTGTCAGTCCTACTTAACTTAAATCTAATCTGTTAGGAGATACCATGAAAGTCAACCTCGATATTTTGCAACAAATTAACCCGAAATCCCTTTGGCTAACTTTTTCGGAAACAGAGATCAAGCAAGCTCGATCGATTCTCAGTCAATACTCTAATCAAACCGCCAAAAATCAGGCTTTGATTAATTACTTAGTGCAAATATGCTTAAGCAATTGGCTAAAAGATAATTTTGATTGTTCCCTTCAAATAATACCTAAAAACCATCAGTATCTTTGGGAGTTTATTAACGGGTTTACTTGGCAAATTCAAGACAAAAAAGTTACTACTATTCCCAGTCAAGCTATTGACATTGAGGGATTGACAATAGAGCAAGAATGGGTTGATATTCCCGATTTAGCGGCAGATTTTTATCTAGCCGTGCAGGTAGATTTAGCAGAAAAATTTATCAATATCTGGGGTTTTATATCCAGAAAAGATGTTAAAAATCTCGCAGAATACGATCCAATTTACCATCAATATTATTTGGACAGTGAGCAAATTATTGATGATTTAGATATTCTTTGGCAGAGTTGTTTAGAGGGAGAGAGTGAACAAGGAAAACTCGAATCTTTAGCAAACTTATCGCCAGCAACAGCAGAAAATTTAATTAAAAAGTTAGGTCAAGTTTCACCCTATTCTCCGAGATTAGATATTAGTTTTCAGCAATGGTTAGCTTTGTTAAATAATCAACAATGGCGAGAAAAACTTTATCAGCAGCGTTTAGAGGTAATCCCCACTAAACTTAGTCAATGGTTGCAGGGAATTATTAGCGAGAAATGGCAGGAAATCCTCAGCACTATCGACAGTTATCGTCCAATTAATCCGGGGTTTTTGTTAGCTGCTGAAAAAATCAGCAGCCGAGAATCTCCGACAGATATTCAGCGAAGAATTAGACAACTGTATGCTAGTCAAAAAGAGGTGGAATTTTGGGAACATTTAACCCCAGAGGAAGCTTTAGCAAAACTGCAACATCAAACCCAAGATGAAACTATTCGCTGGCAAGCGGCCGAATATCTCTGGAATATCGATCCCCATTATCCCAATGCTGCTATCCGTAAAATGCTCGATGTGGGTAGTCAATTAATGGGTTATAAAATTGCTTTAATGGTGGGAGTTTTATCGACCAGTGACCAGAGAATTGCTGTCTTAATTCGTGCCTATGCCATGGACAATTTTGCCAAGCTACCCCCCGGTTTATCTTTGCAAATTAGCGATGAAATAGGCCAATTAATCCCCAGTTTAGAAGCAAGAGCAAGGGAGAAACCCTTAGATAGCTATCTGCAACTTTATTTTCTAGCTGATGCCGATGATCGCTTTAATGTTAACCTAAGTTTAGGGGACAGTAGCATTACCGAACAGTTTAGGATTTAATAGAGATAGCAGCAAATGTCAAGGGTAAAGATATGAGCAGAGTTGTGATTCTGAAAATTGGTGATGGCAGTTTTGAAACGGGATTTTCCGTCACTCTAGAAATTCGTGACAATCATCTCTTGATAGCACCTTTTGCCGAGGGTAAATTAGTCCCTAACCTTGACATTGCTGACGCTTTGCAAAATTATCGTCGAGCTTATTATCATTGGGTAAAAAGTCAACCCAGTTTAGGAATTACCGTTCCTCATAGTATGATCACCCATGCAGCGGTAGGTGATCCTAGAGACAACCTGAGACAAGCTACTCAAACTTTAAAAGATAGCCTAAATGAATGGCTAAACTCTAGTTATCTGAGTTCGATACAAAATCGTATCTTGTTCCATATAGGTAATCAGTCAGAAGTAAGATTTTTTATCCAAACTACCCACTTTGATTTACAACAAATTCCCTGGGAGTGTTGGAATTTTTTACACGAATGGTGTCCCGATGTGGAAATTGCTCTTACTATCCAGAGAAATCCCCCGATAATTAACCTGACTTCTCCGATTAAGGTTTTAGTAATTTTGGGTAATATTGACATCGAAAACGAGCATAATTCCCTGTGTTTATCCAGTTTGCAAACGGCACTAGGAAACCCAGATAAGGTTTATATACAAATATTAAGTCCCAGTTCAGAAGTTCCTCTTTCAACGAAAAATATTCACAATGAGTTGATCAAAAATCAATGGGATATTGTAGTTTATTTAGGTCATAGTCAAACCAGTAGCGACGGTTACGATGGAGTTTTTATCATTGATAATGATACGGCTTTATCTCCTGCACATAACTTAAGAAATTCCCTAGGAATAGCTGTTAAAAAAGGCTTAAAACTTGTGATCTGTAATTCCTGCGATGGGTTGGGTATTGGTCGTCAGTTGGCTAATATCGGAGTACCCCATATTATTGTTATGAAAGAACCCATCGCTGTGCGGGTTGCTTTGAGATTTCTAGAAGTTTTTCTTCCCAATTTTCTTGAACATAAATCCCTACAAGAATCCTTAACAATCGCTCGACAAGAATTAAGATTACACGAATTTGAGGTGGATGCTGCTAGTTCTTCTTTGCTGCCTCGTTTGATAGAAAATCCTGAAGAACCACCGTTAATTTTACCTTTACCCCCTGAAAATAAGGGAAAAAATCATGAGCAAAGTTCGCCTTTACGTCTATCTAGTCGCTGGAAACAAGCTCTGTTATTTATTTTAAGTATTCTGGTAACTTTATCAGTTTTATATTGGGGAGGAGTATTTTCCGATGATGCTAGTAAATACCCAGAAATTAGCTTAGGTGAAGAAATATTATTAAAGACAAACCGACAAGATAACATTATTGAACGGGGAAGACAAGCTTTTAAAAACCAAGACTATAAACAAGCAATTCAACTTTTTAAACAATCCCTTGATCGCTTGCCCAATAATCCAGAGATTCGCATCTATTATAATAACGCTCGTGCGGCCTATCAAGATAGAAATCCCTTAAAAATTGCCACCAGTGTTCCTATTGGTAATAATCCAGAAATTGCTCAAGAAATTTTACGAGGTATTGCTTTATTTCAACAGGAGTTAAACGATGAACAGGCCAAAAACCCCGATTTTCACTTTCTACAGGTAGTGGTCGCTAATGATAATAATAGTGGCGTAGATGCCAAAGATCGAGCCGAAAAATTTGTTAAAGATCCGTCAATTATAGCAGTGGTTGGTCATAATGCTTCTGCTGCTAGTGAAGCGGCCAAAGATATCTATGTACAAGGGAAAATTGTTGCCCTATCTCCCACCAGCTTTTCCACGAAAATCTCTGGCAATGGCTATATATATAAAATGGTTCCGGAGATGGAAACTTTTGCCACAACCTTAAGTGAATACATCCGGGAACAAACTGACAAGCTAATTATCCAAAACCCCACTAATTTAATTTGTTATGATAATCGCTCTGGGGATAATTATAACTTCGCTAAAAAATATAAAAATATTCTCCTCGGTCAGCAGTTTCAAAAAGTCATTAAAGATGCAGATTTTGACTGCAATATCGAACCAGAAATGAATTTAGATGAACAGGAAATTTATCAAAAAATTGCTCAGTATCAAGTAAATATTCTCATGGTTGCTCCCTATGTTAATGATCTGAAAAGAGCCGTCAGTATCTTTAAGCAACGTCCCGCACAACAGTTAAACTTAGTGCTTTTAGGTTCCCCCACTTTTCAAAGTTATCTCACCCTTGCAGAAGGTAAACAAGGAGTAGAAAATTTAGTTATCACCGTGCCTTGGTATGATCTCAAAAAAGATAATTATATCCAGAGTTTTTGGCAAAATAAGATCAATGTTTGGCGCACTCCCATGGCCTACGATGCGACCAAAGTTATCCTCACCGCTTTGCAACAAGGACAAAAATTCGATCGAGAATCATTATATAAAGCTTTAAGAAACGATTTTTCTATTGAAGGAATGACTGGCACTGTTAGATTCGATGAGAATGGTGTCCGCAACATGAACAATAATCCTGATGATGACCGCTACTTGATTCTACAGGTCAAAAATGGTCAATTTGTCCCCCTCGCTCCCATTAAATCTGCCGGTCCAGTCTAAACCTTCCTATCCTTGTCAAGACTTTTTACAAAACTTAACCTTACCCACTGCATTAAAGTTGGCCATCACTCCTAATTAACAGGTAACACCTCTAGGAGACAAACGGCATGAAATTGTTAAAAAAATTAACCCCAAAGGCCTTGATTTTTTGGCTGATCGGTGATAGGGCAGGAAATTCTCTCCTGGCGATCTGGAATTGGTTGTGGGGTATTCCCATCGAATCCGGCGGCAAAATTGCCGTAGAATCGGCCAAAGAATCCCTAGAATCGATGCAAAAATCCCTAGCGGAATTGACAGAATCGGTGGCGAAAGTAGTAGCAGCCCAGCAATCAGCCCAAGCACAATACGAGGCGAAAAAACAGGAACACACAAACTACTTGCAACAGGCTGTCACCGCTCAAAAAAAAGGTCTTCAAGAAGCGGCAAGACTAGCTATGGTTAAGGTTCTCTCCCTAGAAAAAATTCTACCCGCTATGAAAGATCGGGTCGATAATGCCGAAAAAGTGGTCATTGCTGCTAAAGAAAAACTTCGTAAAGAGCAGGAAAAAATCGAGCATTATAAGTTAGAAATGAGCAACTTAAAAGCGATTAGTTCCATGAATGAGGCTTTAGGTAAAATAAACGAATTTGATAGTAGTCTCAACCTCAATACCTCCCGCGATCGCTTTGAGGATGCCAATGAAGCGATTAAAGACCGTTATCGAAAAGAAAACGCCTATAGTGAATTAAGCGAGAACTATAGCGAGAAATTAGCTCAAGAAATCGATTTCTTAAGCCTTGATGACGAAATTAACCGCCGTTTAGCCGAATTCAATCAGCAAAGTTAAGGAGTAAAGCGATGACAAAGACTGGCAAAAAAGCGAGCTTACCGCCAATTTTCTATATTTTACTGGGGTTGATCGGTTGGTTTCTTTTTCCCCAAATATTGGCAATATTTGCCCCAAAAGCCGATAATAATCCCCGCATCAGTTACGGCAATCATCTCCTGATCAAAACTAATTCTAACACCACCAAAGAATCAGCGATCGCTGCCATTGCTCAAGGTGATCACCAAGAAGCAGAGCAACTCCTGCAAAAATCCCTCGCTCAACATCCCAACGATCCCGAAAGCGTAATTTATCTCAGCAACCTGCAAACTGGCTCAAATCCCTTCAAAATCGCCGTTGTTGTGCCGGCGAAAAATCCCAACGTCGCTCAGGAAATATTGCGAGGAGTCGCCAGCGCACAAACCCAGATCAATCAACAGGGAGGGATCAACGGCAGAAAACTGATGGTTATCGTGGTTAATGACGATAATCAGCCACAGATATCGAAAGAGGTAGCTGGTGAATTAGTCAAAAATCCCGATATTATCGCTGTTATCGGTCATAATGCCTCCGATGCCAGTTTAGCCGCCGCTCCCATCTACGAAAAAGGCGGTTTGGTGATGATTTCTCCCACCTCCCTGGCTAATAATCTCTCCGGTGCGGGAAATTATATCTTTCGTCTCGTGGCTTCTAACGGCAAAATTACGGAAACCTTAGCAAATTACATAGTAAATACTGCTAAAGTCCAGAAAATTGCTTTTTGCTACGATTCTCAAGCTCCTGATAATATTTCCTTTAAAGATGAGTTGATGGCTAATGTGGCGAAAAAAGGCGGTCAAATTGTGCCGATTGTCTGCGATCTGAGTGTCCCCAATTTTAAGGCCGATCAAGCCCTTAATCAGGCGATTTCTGGGGGTGCTAACGGCCTATTTGTCGTCGCTCATGTTGATCGTCTCGATCCCGTTTTTGAGGTTATTCGCTCCAATCGTCAGCGTTTGCCTCTGTTTAGTAGTCCCACCCTCTACAATATTCGCACCCTCGAAGATGGCGGCAAAAACGCCCAAGGTTTAACCCTTGCCGCACCCTGGCACCCCTCGGTTAACCAGACTTTTGCCAATCTTATGCAGGAACAGTGGCGCGGTCCAGTTAGTTGGCGCACAGCCACCAGTTTTGACGCTACACGGGTGATTATTGCCGGTTTAAGGGAAAATACCCATCGTCAAGGCCTACAATCCCTGCTGCGCTCCGGCAATTTTCATCAAACAGGGGCCACCGGAAAAATTAGCTTTGATCCCAATACTGGCGATCGCATTGGTCAACCGGTCTTAATTCAAGTGCAATCAACTCCCTCCGGTGAGCAGTTTGTCCCTTTACCTTGAAAAGTCCCCAGTCCACCAAAGTCGGGAGAGCTGCCAACTCTCCCCCCAAAAAATGAGCAAAAATTACAATTATTTCAATGTTCAACCCTGAGAAAGAAATGAATGGCTAATATGTTAAAATATGCCTAGATATTTGTAACCTTTTTCCTTTGTATGGATATCGTTATTATCGAAGATGAAATTGAAATCGCCCATTTGATTCAGCAAACTTTAGAGCGGGAGTCCTTTACTTGTCATCTGGCTTATAATGGTAGGGTAGGACTAGAACTATTTTATCAAAAGCAACCAGACTTAGTTATTTTAGATTTAATGTTACCCGAATTAGACGGACTAGAATTGTGTGCTAGAATCCGCCAAAAACCCGGGACAAAAGACCCCTATATTTTAATGTTAACCGCTAGGGGAGAAGAAATTGATCGCATTATCGGTCTATCTACGGGAGCCGATGATTATATGGTCAAACCCTTTAGTCCCCGGGAATTAACCGCGCGGGTAAGGGCATTATTAAGACGTAGTTTAAGACACGATAGCCAACCCCAACAACTCCATCGCAGCCGTCATTTTATTATCGACTTGGATCAACATTCTGCTCTTCGTAAATTGGAGGGAATGCCAGAGGAAAACCTCGATTTAACCACCTTAGAATTTAATTTATTAGCTACCTTTGTCAGTTATCCCAATCGCGTCTGGAGTCGCACCCAATTAATCGATAATCTCTGGGGAAATGATTTTTTTGGCGATGAAAGGGTAGTAGATACCCATATCCGACGCTTACGCAAAAAAGTAGAACCCGATCCTGCTAATCCTATCTTTATCAAAACTGTAGTCGGTGTCGGTTATAAATTTGAGGATGACAGTGTTTAAAAACGAAAAGTTGTCCGAATTACCCCCACCCAGATATTACCATTTTCACTAAAATTATTAGGGTCAAAAATAACGTAAAACCCCGGAGTTAGCAAAATATAGCGACTAATGGGATAGGAATATTCCACTTCTAAAATGTGAGAAGTATCTCGATCTGCTGTAAACCCCTCCACATAACTGACCCTGGGTAACTGTCCACCAGCAATGGTAAAAGTTGCCCCTTCTTTAACAAAATCTCTAATAGAAAAATTGCCTTGCCATGTCCATAAATCCGCCGAAGAATCTATCCCTTGAGCGTAAGCTTTAGCGTAACCTATCCAACCACCTAAGCTAAAAGTATCATTAATATTCCAATGACTTTGTAAACCGACGCTATCACGGGTAGCAGCCCCTAAATTGTTAAACGGATCGCGGGTAATAGGACTGCCTGTACTTCCCGATAAATTCACCGAACCTTGAGTAAAATAAGCGTGAAGATAGGTGACAGCAAAATGTAAGTTAGGAACAGGTTTAACATTAAATTGTAGCCCTGTACTGTAATTAC
The DNA here is from genome assembly GCF_020246065.1 of Microcystis sp. M144S2. Lineage (NCBI taxonomy): Bacteria > Bacillati > Cyanobacteriota > Cyanophyceae > Chroococcales > Microcystaceae > Microcystis > Microcystis sp. M144S2. The sequence continues at coordinate 34,411 of NZ_JADBTR010000003.1, read as the reverse complement.
CATTAAACAAACCATTACCAGAATTAGGATTACTGACAGTATCTTGTTCTGCTAAATACAAAGCTGTCACCGCTAACTGAGATGAAAAATTATATCTCACTCCTAAACCCGCCCCTTCTGGACCGCGATAAACCAAAGGATTACGACGATTAAAACGAGATAAAGCACCTGTAGCACTACTTTCTAGGAAAGGATTAACCACATCAAAAACATCATCAAGGTCTAATCCTCTTGCTCCCATCCAGACTTTAACTCGATCAATATTGCTAATATAATATAAGTCGTCAAGAGCAATATTGTTATTATCGTAGAGAGAACCCGCATCAAAAGAAAGACGCGCCATATCGCTACCTGTTGCCCTAGCTAAATTCGGAATACTACTAGCTTGCAGACGCATTCGCAGTAAATCTTTGCCAGTAAAACTGGTATTTAAATTTAGTCTAACTCGATCGCTAAAAGTAGTTTGATTACCGATGGGACGATTTCTTAAACTCTCCTGTTGACTCGGTGATAAATTGGGAAAATTACTATCGACAGCAAAATCATCCGACCAAGCATTACTGAGAGCAAAAATAACTTCCCCTTGCAGTTTTGTCGTGATTGAAAAACTATGATCTTCGATCAAAGCTGTTCTCTGTTCTAAGTTATCAATTCTTGTGCCTAAAGTGGCTAATTCTGTCTGGAAATCTTGGGCAAGTTTTTTGATTGTTTCTAAATCCGCTTGGGTAATTTTAATTCCCTCTTGCAGCAATTTTTCCATACTATTGAGACAAGCATTTAAACCGACGGCAAACTCCCAACGAGTCAAAGCTTGAGCGCCCTTGAAAGTCCGGTCAGGATAACCTACAATACAACCATAACGCTCCACAAGGCTTCTTAATGCCTCATAGGCCCAAGCGGTGGGAGATACGTCCCGCAGTTGGTTAACGCTAGTCACCTGGGACATGGAAACCTGATCAACACTCCTATTAATCTGCTGACTATTTTGGGTGCGCTGAACGAGTTGTTGTTGCGCCGCTGGATCAATTTTAAGTTGAGGCGTACTGGGCATGGTTTGAGCCACTGCACCGCCAGCAGCAGCCACAGAAGCACCTAATACTAAAGGAGTTACCTTTACTAAGTTCTTGAATAGTTTTGACATGGGGTCAATCCTCACACCTTATTTGATGGATTGAATGGAATATGGATACAAACAGACTATGTACTCAGCCTGAATTATAATCACATTCTATTCCAATTCCTTCGTGCTTCTTGGCTAGGTTAAGTTTATTTTATGATATGACAGAAATTTTTTTAAGGTGTTGTTAAAATCTCAGCCGTCAGCTATCAGGAGTCAGTATTCAGGAGATAGGAGATGGCTTTTATTTATTCTCCCCCCACACCCCACACCCGTTCGGCTGAGCTCACGGCCGAAGCCCACACCCCACACCCGTTCGGACCTCGGCGTGAGCTCGGTCGAACGCTGAGCTCACGGCCGAAGCCCACACTCCACACCCCAACCCTAATAAAAAATTCTCCCTAAAGGCATTTAAGCAGTCTTTAACCCTTATGTGCTAGAATTTTTGAAGATTTTGCTATTCATTTAGGTTTAATCAGGGATCACAGCCTTTTCAGGGAAATTTTATGACAAGTAACTACGGCGCGGAACAGATACAAGTTCTCGAAGGGTTAGAACCAGTCAGGAAGCGGCCGGGGATGTATATCGGTACGACCGGGCCGCGGGGACTACATCATTTAGTCTATGAAGTGGTGGACAACTCGATCGATGAGGCCCTAGCGGGTTACTGTACTCATATCGAAGTGGATATCAAGGCCGATGGTTCCGTCAGCGTCACTGACGATGGCCGGGGTATTCCCACCGATGTCCACCCCACCACGGGTAAATCTGCCCTCGAAACCGTTCTCACTATACTTCATGCCGGCGGTAAATTTGGCAGTGGTGGTTATAAAGTGTCGGGAGGGTTACACGGAGTCGGGATTTCCGTCGTTAATGCTCTTTCTGCATGGGTCGATGTCACCGTCTGGCGCGATCATAAAGTACATACCCAACGCTACGAAAGAGGTATCCCCGTCACAGAATTGGTCAGCAGTCCCAGTCAAGAGGAAAAAACGGGAACTAGGGTTAATTTCCTGCCGGACACCGAAATTTTTAGCCAAGGCATCGAATTTGATTACAGTACCCTCTCCGGACGTTTACGAGAACTAGCCTACTTAAATGCCGGTGTTAAAATCACCTTTAGCGATTACCGTCCCGAAGAACCCCACATCGAAACCTATTGTTATGAGGGGGGTATTAAAGAATACGTCGCCTATATGTGTCGGGAAAAAGAAACCCTGCACAAAGATATTATCTATGTATCCGGGGAAAAGAACGGAATTAATATCGAAGTGGCTTTTCAGTGGTGTATAGATGCCTATAGCGACAATATTCTCGGTTTTGCTAATAATATCCGCACCATTGACGGGGGAACCCATCTAGAAGGATTAAAGGCAGTTCTGACTCGTACTTTAAATAATGTCGCTCGTAAACGCAATAAAATTAAAGAAAACGAGCCTAATCTAGCGGGGGAAAACGTCCGCGAGGGTTTAACCGCCGTTATTTCCGTAAAAGTCCCCGAACCGGAATTCGAGGGCCAAACCAAGACCAAATTAGGTAACACCGAAGTCCGGGGTATCGTCGATTCGCTGGTGGGGGAAACTCTCAACGAATACTTAGAACAAAATCCCCAAGTAGCCGACACGATTATCGAAAAAGCAGTACAAGCGTACAAAGCGGCGGAAGCGGCCCGTCGGGCCCGGGACTTAGTACGACGGAAATCGGTCTTGGAATCCTCACCTTTACCGGGTAAATTGGCTGATTGTAGCGAAAGAGACCCAGAAAAGTCAGAAATTTACATCGTCGAAGGTGACAGCGCCGGCGGAAGTGCCAAACAGGGGCGCGATCGTCGTTTTCAAGCGATTCTACCTCTGCGGGGAAAAATCCTCAATATCGAAAAAACCGATGATGCCAAAATCTACAAAAATACGGAAATTCAATCCTTAATTACCGCCCTCGGTTTAGGAATTAAAGGAGAAGATTTCGATCCCTCACAATTGCGCTATCATCGCATTGTTTTAATGACTGACGCTGATGTGGATGGCGCGCACATCCGAACTTTGTTGTTAACTTTCTTCTATCGTTATCAGAAGAATTTAATTGACCAAGGTTATGTATATATCGCCTGTCCTCCTCTCTATAAATTGGAACGCGGTAAAAATCATTCCTACTGCTATAGCGATCGAGAATTACAGCAAAAGATAGCGGAATTTCCCTCCAATGCTAACTACACAATCCAACGTTTTAAAGGGTTAGGAGAAATGATGCCCCAACAACTTTGGGATACTACTATGAATCCCGAAACTCGCACTTTAAAACGGGTGGAAATCGAAGACGCAGCCAAAGCTGAGGAATTATTTACCATTCTTATGGGCGATCGAGTTGCCCCCCGGCGAGAATTTATCGAAACCCACGGATCACGTTTAAATCTTACGGATTTGGACATTTAAACGGTAACTTTGGGCTGTGTTAGTCTAGGCTAATACAGCCCCCGATAAAATCCCTAAATCCAGTTACTAATCGGAGGGTTAGGGATTCAAGGAACCCGGGGCGCATTCCAGAACTTCATCGAAAAAATCAGCCGGCAGCGGGGGATTATCGGGGTCTTCTAGGGCATTTTTGGCAATTTCCGCCTCACTCATCCCTTTAACTTTCTCCCAGTTCGTTTTGCCTTTCAACTTCGCCCACTGTTCGCGGGTGACTCTGGTAATATGTTCTTCGTTCACGGTTGTTAGCCCTCCTAGCACTAATTATTCGACGAACCGAGCCACGCCATGTATAAACCACCACCAAAACGATATTATCGATTGTACCCACTAGAATCACTCGAATTTCGCCGTAATTCTGACGGGTATCCACGCGCTCAATTATTGGACCCCTAAAAATCGCTTCCAGGTCGGCGAAATCTATGCCGTGTTTTTCTATATTAGCCTGACGCTTATTTTCATCCCACTCGAAAAGTTGCGGGGTCGTCATTGATGTCGCCGTTGAGGATAACTACCTGGGATCGATCGAAATGGGATTTAATAAAAATAAGGCCGCATGACTAGCCATTTCTTCTGATAAATAAATCTTTTTATACTTAATAATCCCCGTTTCTAGAAAAGAATCCCTTAAAATAGCTTTTGTCCCACTATTAAAGTCCGCTTCGTAAAAAACTTCTTTAATTCCCGAAGAAATAATTAGTTTTAAACAGGAAATACAGGGTTCTAAAGTAACGTAGATACTAGCACCTTGGGTAGAAATACCGTGTTTAGCCGCTTGAGCGATCGCATTAGCTTCGGCATGAATTGCCCGAGAGGGAATTTCTCCAGATTCCCGACAGGTTCCCAAACCGGGATAACAAAAACCTTGGGCAGTACAATGAACTGTTCCTGATGGAGAACCATTGTAACCAGTGGCTAAAACCTGCCGATCTTTGACAATTACCGCACCGACGGGAAAAGCTAAACAGGTGGATCTGGTGGCGGCTAATTTAGCGATCATCAAAAAATATTCGTCCCAAGTCGGTCTTTTTTCTTCAGAGTTGATCACGGTTTAATACCAAGCTAGAAAAAGCGAAAAAGAGGGGGTTATCTCTGATAGCTTATCATTAGATGACCTCTAAACCAATTAAAGCACTGCCCTGACTACCGATCGCGTAGTCAATGTAGTCACCAGCCTCTTCTAACTGCTCACTGCTCACTGATTAATGCCTAGCATAAAAACGACAAAAAACTCGTAAAGTTAATAATATTTTAAATAATTTGACTGCTTGAGAATAATTGAGATTTTGGACGATAGCTAAACCCTGACAACCAGAAAAATAACAGAAATTCTTAAGAAGCCAAAGGGGTTAAATCCCCAGAGAGAGCATTGTAGAATGAAGCGGTTAGTTATCTACTAGAAGAGAGGACTTTTCCGTCCCAGCCAAACAATTCTCTTGAAATCTTTAACCCAAATTGCCAAGGAGACTGAGTTGTAATGTCTGTTAATTTTCTAGGAGTTGGTTTGTTTCACCCTCTGCTGACCCCTTATCTCGCCCTCCATATACCCGACGGCTTTTTGAGTCCATCGGTGAGTCTATTTACTTGGATAATTGCCGTCGTCCTGATTAGCTTTTCTCTCAAAAAAGTGCGCGGTCACTACGCTGAACGGGCTGTACCTTTGATGGGAGTTTGTGCCGCCTTCATTTTTGCCGCCCAGATGATTAATTTTCCCATTCCGGGGGGAACCTCCGGACATTTGTTAGGGGGGACTCTCGCGGGGGTTTTACTCGGTCCCTGGGCGGGTTCTCTGGTGATGGCGGTGGTTTTTATCGTGCAAGCTTTATTTTTTCAAGATGGCGGTTTAACGGTTTTAGGGGCAAATATCGTCAATATGGGTCTGATCGGGACTTTTGGCGGTTATTATCTCTATCTGGGGATTAGAAAAGCCCTCGGTTTTCATCGTTGGCGCAGTATGGCGATCGCTGTTGCCCTGGCCGCTTGGACAAGTGTGGTGGTAGCCGCGTTGTTTTGCGCCCTGCAATTGGCTTTATCGGGGACTGTACCGCCTTTAGTCGCCCTTTTTGCCATGTTATCTTGGCATATCCTCATCGGTATCGGGGAAGCGGTGATTACCGTTTTCGCTGTCGGTTATATCTGGCGAACTCGTCCCGATCTCCTCTACGATCCGCCCCATTCCGTTAATACTTCTGTTTCCCCTTCCTAAGCTTCTCGTCAATAAAGCAATTAAGTCGATGAATATTCGCAGAAATAGCCAATTTTTTCTGATTGGCTTGGTATTATCCCTAATTATCGCCGTTTTTCTTTCTCCCTTTGCCAGTCCCGATCCCGACGGACTCGATCGAGTGGCGGAAGACTTGCAATTTAGCAAGAAAGAAGACCCTAACGCCCTCGGTAATCAATTACCCTCCGCCCGAATTTTTGATGGTTATGCCCTCAAAGGTGTTCCCGAAGGTGTCGCCACTCCCCTCGCCGGTTTTCTGGGAACTCTTGCCACTTTCGGCATCGCTTGGGGTATAGGTAAATTAGTGATTCCAAAATCCCAAAATCAGGAGTAAGGAATCAGGAGTCGGGAGTGGGGCATTTGGCTGAAATTTCCCTAAATCCCTAAATACCTAAATCACTGATAACTGATAACTGAATAAATGCTACATATTGCTACTTTTTCTCGCGAAAATGAGTGCCAAAATTGCGGTTTTTGGCAGAAACTCGCGCCCCATACCCGGGTTTTAGTGACTCTTTTGTTAGTTTTTGCCACAGCCTTAACTCCTAATGGTAGCTGGGAAACTTGGGGGATTTACGGATTAGGATTAATTATTTTAATTCTGATCAGTCGGGTGACTATTCTTGTACTTTTACGAAGAGTAGCGATCGAATTTGTCTTTATCGGTGTGGTTTTATTGGGAACTCTTTTTCGTGATGGCGGGGAAATTCTTTGGTCTTGGGGATTTTTGCGGATAACTAGCGAGGGATTGCTGGTTTTAGGCAGTGTGGCCTTTAAAGCTTTTCTCTGTCTTTGTACGGTCAATATTCTGGTTTTAACCACAGCAATTCCCGACCTGTTACAAGCCTTAGTTACCCTAAAAACCCCCCCTTTATTGGTGGCAATTTTAGCTTCTATGTATCGTTATCTAGCTGTTTTGATCACTGAATTTAATTCCATGCGAAGGGCAGCAATTGCGCGCAATTTAATGAGTAGTCCCCGATGGCAACGGTTGCTAGTGGGACACATGATCGGCGCTTTATTTGTCCGTACCTACGAACGTGGTGATCGCATTTATCAAGCCATGTTATCGAGGGGTTACACCGGTTCCTTGCCCTCTGTACAGGTTCCCCAAAGTAAGCTGAAAGATTATCTCGCTATAATTGCCATAGTAATTCTGATCCTCTGGGGTCAAATGGTACATCTACTCAGGTAAAAGTCTCGTTTTTCATGCACCACAACCCGATTTTTATTGAAAACCTAGTTTATACCTATCCTGACGGCACAGAAGCGTTAAAAGGTATTAATTTAGCCATTGAAGCTACGGAAAAGGTGGCTTTGGTCGGGGCCAATGGATCGGGAAAATCCACCTTATTACTGCATTTTAACGGTATTCTCCCGCCGCAAACCGGTAGAATCACCGTCGGTCCCTACGAAGTTAAACCGGAGAATTTAGAAAATATCCGCAATTTTGTCGGTTTAGTCTTCCAAAACCCCGACGATCAGCTATTTATGCCCACTGTCTGGGAAGATGTGACTTTTGGCCCGATGAATCAGGGAATTCGGGGAGAGGATTTAAACCATCGCTGTCATCATGCTTTACACGCGGTGGGATTGGATTCCCAGCATTACGGTAAGAGAAACAGTCAGAATCTATCGGGGGGTGAAAAAAAACGCGTGGCTATTGCGGGGGTTTTAGCCATGTTGCCGCAGGTATTAGTTTTTGATGAACCTAGCGCCCAACTGGATCCCCGGTCCCGTCGGCAATTAATACAACTGTTGGCCACTTTACCCCAAACTCAAGTGATCGCCACCCACGATCTCGATCTGGCTTTAGAACTATGCGATCGCACGGTGGTTTTAAGTCGTGGTCAGGTGGTGGGAGAGGGAGAAACCGCTAGGATTTTAAGTAATCGGGAATTTTTGGAACAACACGACTTGGAAACACCCCTTTGTTATAGTCGTCCCTACTGTGCGATCGCTGATGCCCCCTCTACTGATGTCTGATGCACAATTTGGAGATTTATTATCGGTTTCTTGCATTATGAGAGAGGACAAAAGCGAGAAAGTCTGACATTCTTGAGATAGGTAGCACGAAAATCGAGGCCATTTCTCACGATGCAAGCTCTGCTAGAAAAAGCTCAGATAGCGTTGAATAAAAAGGACTGGGAGACAGTAAACGCCAGCATACAGCGACTTTTAAACCAAAAAGATGCGATTGAACCGATTATTAACGATGAAATCCTCGATTTAGCCCTAGAAGCTTTACAAAAATGCGATTTTCAACAGCGATGGGAAATAGCAAAACTATTTCCTCAAATCGGTCAATCGGCGATCACTCCTTTAATTGCCCTGTTAGAATCCGAGGAACAAGATGGGGAAATGCGCTGGTTTCTGGCGAGAATTCTCAGTCAATTTGACGATCAAGCCTGTATTCTCGCTCTCAGTCAATTATTGCAAAGATCGGAGGAGGAGGAACTCAGGCAAATGGCTGCGGCCGCTTTAGCTAATATCGGTAGTTCTGCCATCTCTAGTTTAGGACAATTACTGTCCGACTCGAACAGGCGTTTTTTAGCCGTACAAGCTTTATCACAAATTCGCCGGCCAGAAATTATCGAACCGCTTTTAACCGTAGTTAAGGATCAATCTAGCGCCATTCGGGCTATGGTGATCGAAGCTTTAAGCAGTTTTCACCATCCCCAGATTACTGCGATTATCCTCGATGCTTTACAGGATCCAGCCATCGCTGTGCGACGGGAAGCAATTAAAGCTAGTAGTTACCTAGGGCCGAATTATCCCCAAGCAGATTTAGTTAACCATCTACAACCGCTCTTATTCGATATCCACCTCGAGATCTGTCAAGAAACGGTGATCGCTCTCGGTCGCATCGGCACAGCAACCTCAGCCAAAGCTTTAAATCCACTGCTGCAATCTTCCTTAACTCCCGATAGTTTAAAATTAACTGTAGTGCGAGCATTAGGCTGGATCGAGGACGGAGAAGCTTTAAATTACCTAGAAAAAGCTTTATATAGCGAAAATGTCTTGATTTGTCGGGAAATTATCGCTATTCTCGGCCGGCAAACCTCCCAGAAATTACGCCGACAAGCAGGAGAAATTCTCGGTAATTTTTATCACTCCTGTCCCGCGATCCTCGGTGATACAGGAGTTAAACAGTCTCTAGCGATCGCTTTAGGAGAATTAGATCGGGATAATAAAAGTATTTTGCTGACTTTAGCAGCCGATGGGGAGGCGATTGTCCGTCTCCATGCTCTCAGCGCCCTGAAAAAGCTAGATCATGGGACTATATAGGGTTGGCTGAATATCAGGGAAAGCCTTGTCAGCACTTTCACCCCCCCGTCTGTCAAGTTTTCGAGCAGATGTTGCAATCTGATAGAAGTCACTGAAAATTAACCCCAGAAGAAATAAAGCACCCGACCAGATGATCGGCCTACTGCTACGGGGTGTCTTCGGCACCGCCCTAAGTTTCAGGTTAGCCTATTCAAGTCTGTGCTAGAAAGGCGTATTTGGGATCGAGCCGAACATCAATAGCATAGAAATAATAGTGTAATAGTGTCACTTGTTTAAGAGAGAATTCCTGCTGCACCACCTCAAACACTGAAGTTTCGCTAGTATAGAATTTAATTAATTTAGAAACCGTAAGGTAGGATGATGGGGGTGGATATCCTTCGGGGTCAACAGGCAATTTCAGCTTCTCAAAAACAGGTATCATTTCTTGGCGATTGACTGAGAAAACTGTGTGCAAGATAAAGGCAAGGATGGCATTGCCATCATCTTGGTCTAATTCAGTTTCCTTGATTAACTGTTTTAACTTGGAGCTTTCCTGACGTAACAAGGCGTATGCCTGTTCCTGCCAGTAAATTGGGTTGAGCGTTCCTAGATCTGGGTGTTCTACCCAGGGAGGCAGTGGAACTCCTTCTAAGCTAATACCCTTGAGGCAAGACATCAATTCCTCTAGCTGTGAGAAATCTATGCTTTGGACAAATAAACGCCAGTTGCGTGTTAGCCTGTAGTATCTAGAGAGAAAAGTTTCCCGCGCATATTGCATGAAATTGTGGACTTCGGCAATCCCCCCAAAATGATGTAAGAGTTTGGAATTGTAGTAATAGGATGGGTGAAATAGCGTTTTAGGAGTCTCCTCATTTTGAGTAATCGTAATCACTTGTTGTCTGGCCTCTTGGGGAAGATTATCAAGGCATTCATAAACCCTTAAAGCGGGATAACTATCGGCCTCATCAAACTTTAGATCAAGCTGATTTTTGGTAAAAGTTTCTAAGGTGGTGCGAATAGAGTCCAGTGTTGCGTATGGATTTCCTAGCCATGACCAAAGTACCCAACGGGGTTGTCGTCTTTCGGCGAACTCTGGTTCTTCATTGAGTTCCATCAGATTTTTGATATGCTCTAGAGCGTGCCTAACCCGATAGGGTTCCCGCATCTGTTTTAGGTTTTCATCGCTCAAGGTTGAAAAGGGTGCGCTCTGTTCAATCAACAGCCCCGATCTCAAAAGCAGTCGAAATTCATCTTTATTGAATTTCACAGGTAGAAAGTAAGAACGCCAGAATATTGGATTGGCTAATGTTTCGTTAATGCGAATCACTCTTTCAGCCAACTCTAGAACATGATCCTTGGCAAAATTCAGTTCAGAGCAAATAAACCAGTAATACCTGAGACCATAGCGCAGTAAGTTGTGAATTTCAGCCTCGATAACATCGAGATTTCGTAACTGGACAGTAGTTCCCTTTACCTTTGGTTCACAACAAAAGACACAAGCGCAAGGACAACCGCGAGCTATTTCAATGGCAATGGAAATTCCTGTGTCTTTATAGGAACCGAGACCTGGAACACTTTCAAGATGGGCGTTTCGCAGGGTGCGTTCGCCATGAAAGCGGAATATTTCGTCAATAATGTCTTCGGAGTATTCTATATCGTCTAAAGGCCCCCAGAATACCCGTTGATTCTGCTGCCACTTACCATTAGCACGATAGACTAAGTTGGATATTCCCTCAGTTCTACCCTGGAGAACTTCGTCAAAGTGCCGGAAAAACTCGTCAGGTTCACCAAGAATACCAAAATCAGGTTGTAAATACTCGGCGGCCGATACAGAGTTAACAGTGAAATTAAAGCCCCCAACAAAAATCTTGGCATCGGTTAGTTGACGCACGTGTAAAATCGCCGCACGAGTTTCTTCTACTGGAAACCAAGGATTTTTGGCAGGAGTTTTGGCATCAATGCTGATGTAATTATCAGCCGCAACGGAATCTGCTTGTCGAATCGTAAAGGCAACGGCACGGGGTTGGTGGTTCCTGATCAGTTGGGCAATACAATCAAGCTTGTGTTGTAGGCTCAACTCCAACCCATCCCACCGAACAACAGATAGCCCCACCCGTCGAGCAAGTGCAGATACTTGAACAAAAGCGTAAGGATAAACTGGCCGACCAGGCAGATTGCTCAGGTTAATAAAGAGAATATCAACAGGTTTTCGGGGTCGAATGCCTGTATATGCAGGTAGCGCACAGTTAGTCATACTTAGACAATTTCAATTTATTTTTCCTATAGAAATCTATCACGAGTAGCCCCAGTAAGACCGCTCTAATACTGGATTCTTTAGATGGATCATCGATCTGTCTTTTCACTGATTACTGATTACTGATCACTGATCACCGATCACTGATTTAAGGTCTTTGCAGGAAGATTAATTCTTCAACGGGGAGGAAATCATAGTATTGACCTTGATTAGCTAAAACTGCGATTAAATGGAGACGAGCATCGGGTTCAATGTGTAATCCTTCCCAGGGGACAGCAATCTCCAAACATTGATTAAAAGAAGCTTTGGCATTACTAGGAACTCGCTGCCAAGTAAAATATTCTTGAGCGACTTCTAACCAAGTAAATTCCGTGATTAAATTAACTCCTAGATGATGATGATAACCGTAATCGAGGGGCGATCGAGGAGGAATATCTGCTAGGGGAATTGGACTTTGCAGACGATGCACTTCATCATAATACCAATATAAATGCACTTCAGGCGGGATATCTTTGCCTAATTCTGCCCCCGGTTTCCAATCGAAACGCAGATAAAAATTGAGGTGATCCCAACCGAAAAAGAGTCTTTGTACTAAGGAAGTCCGGTGCATTGTACCACTGGCGCCGCCAATTTCGATCCGTCCGGCTTTATCCCAATCCTGTTCGTCACCAAAACCGTCGATAATGGGGTGAATGAAAGCCAGTGGACGATTACTTTGTTTATCTCCGTGTTCTTCCACCGGTTCGAGCAAATAGGAGGGAATTGGCTCATTTAAAGCTTGATACAGAGCGATCAGGTGTTCGCGGAAAAGTTGATCAAAAATTGCATCATGATTGGAAGAATGGCCATAACCAAACCACCAAAACCAATCGGAACCTTCCGCTGCATACAATGCTTCCCACGCGTCGGGGTTATTATCTTCCGTCGCTTCGGGGTGATTAGCGAGGGTTTGACGGGCTAAAATTAGATATTCCCACGCTTTATTTTTAGCGGGATCGCCGATCCAAGTGGTAAAATTGGCATCGATCCAAGAGCCGCTATGAAGTTGATTGACAGGGATTTTGGCATTAGCGGGAAAGCGCTCGAGATATTCGGAGACGGTGACTAATTCGATCGCTTGGTGGTCGCTTAAAAGTTGATAAAGATTCTCTAGGAAGGGTAAACCGTCTTGATGATAGTTTTCCCAGCAGTTTTCGCCATCTAGCGCAATGGTAACTAACCAGGGTTTTTCTAGGGTCGTGGTTTCTGCGTTGGTTTTCAGTTGTTCGGCGATCGCTTCTAGGTGTTTAACTAAGTCTGTAGCGGCCTCTTGCGCTTTCATGCCACTATAGCTAAATCCGATCAGATCCGAGAGACGATGATCGCGGAAAACCATCGATAAATTGCCGTTGCTAGTTTCCAGACTGTAGGGACGATAAAGCAATTCCGGTTCGCTAATATTGCCTTTTTCGTCGCGATGAAAGTAATGTCCCAGGGACCAACCTAACACCCCCTCATCGGAACATAACCACTGAAAACCCTGTTTAGCGACAGCGGGGAGAATTGCGGGACTAACGGATTGTTCCGAGGGCCAAAGTCCTCGAGGATGTTTATCAAAGCGATCGATATAGATTTGCCAAGCTTTCTGGAGATGGCGGGAAATATCTTCAGGATAGTGGAAATATTGACGAGGAAGGGTCATATTCGGCACTGCTACCCGGCCGGCTTCCGAGTTGGCCAGCAGGGGTAAAATTGGATGGGTGTAGGGACTGGTAATGATTTCTAGTTGTCCGGTTTCCTGCATTAACCGGTGTTGCGGCAAGATACGACGCAGAATTTGACGCTGTTTGGAGATAATTCGCTGGCGATCGCTTAAAGTGAAGTTTTTTCCCTGTTCTAACCAGGCAGCGATTTCCGGGTCACTGTGAAAGATAGGATCGATCCAAGCGAGGTTATGCCAAGCCAAGAGATCGCTATAATCTTGGAGATGCCAATGGCTAATACACCAACTATGACCGTTTTCTTGACGCTGTGCGTATAATTGCGCGTAACGGGGGTGCGGATCGATCAGGGTACGATGGTTAGCATCGAAAAAGTGTTCGAGGATAAAGTGTTTTTGTGCCAGGGTTAATTGCGCTTCCGGGGTGACGGTAAGAGCAAGATAGGGGTCTATAGCTAGTCCGTTGACGTAATCCTCTAATTGCAGGATTAAAGAGGGGACAAGGTTGACAGTTTGATGTAATTTGGGAAAACGTTCTAGAATCAGGATTAAATCGAGATAATCTTTCACCCCATGCAGTCGCACCCAGGGTAAGCGATATTGTCCCGAAGCATCGGTGCTAGTTTGACAGGATTTGTAGAGGGGTTGGTGTTGATGCCAAATAAAAGCGACGTAGAGAGGATAGGCCATGATAATACCGAGAAAAAGTGCATATAACAGGCTTTTTGTCCGTTATTTGGATGATAATGGACAATAAAACCCATTCTAGATTCTTAAAAGTTGATTTCGGTCACTACCATAATCCTATCAACGGGTTTTGAGAGGGTATCGTCTCTTTGTATTTGTTAAAGGATCGGCTCCTCTAGTGGTGAGTATTGGGAGTTCAGCAGTAGAATCCCTAATATTAGACCTCTTGCATAATTTTTTTATGGTATATAGCGTTTTTCAGTCTGCTGAGGTACAAAAGTTATGGGTTTTAGGCAAAAGGCAACAGGCAAAAGTCAAAAGGGAAGAAAAATATGTGTACCTCACTAGCTTAGGAAACGCTATAATGCAGCGTTTTGCTTTTTTATAGATTTTTAGATGGAAGTGGAAAAAAGAATAAAATGTGATCTTAGGTCAGGAAATCATCTATACTTTTGCTATGTTTATTAGCAAAAGTATAGATGATCAAAACTTATCAGATGAACAATTCAAAAAGACGGATGCTTTTATAGCACTGACTTATGAGGTACAGTAGCAACAGTGATTAAACTAATTGCGAATATCTTTTTGAGTAACTTGTAACAGAGCTAATTCAATCCCTTCTATTAAGTCTTTGTAAGTTCTCGCCTTCAGTTTTCTTAACATCGCTTTGACTTTTGACCAAAAGTTTTCAATAGGAGAGAATTCGGGAGAATAAGGAGGTAAATAGATGAGTCTAGCTTTTTCTTGTTCGATTATTTCTCTGACCATTTCTCCGAGATGAATCTTGGCGTTATCCATGATCAAACAGTTTCCTTCTTTAATTTTTGGCAGCACTTCCTTCAGAATAAATCCTTCAAATGTTACCGCATCCACTGCACCGTATATATTGACTGATGCGGACAACTTTTTCTAAGCTTATAGCACTAACTATTGAAATATTTCTCCCTCTTTTTTGTGGTTTTCTTCCCCGATCTTTTTGGACAATTAAGGCTCTAGCATAGAGTCTTAATTGGGCTAAATTCACCCCCGATTCATCGATAAAAATTAGTTTTGATGCCTCAATTTTCCGCACTTGAGACCAGTATTCTACTCTTTTTTTCTGTCCCCTTTCACTTTCTTTTTCCGCCGCGTGTAGTGTTTTTTTTGAAACTGTAATTGAGTTTTTGCGTCAGCCGCCCCAGGGTGGCTCTACTGACTTTCACCCGTGTCTTTTCATACAGTAAGTCCGATAATTCTTCGAGAGTTGCATCATTGTTAGCTTCGATGATTTCTATTAAAATTATCAGTTGTTCACTATTTAACTTGGTTGGCGGACTTCCCCCTTGCCGACGAGGACGTATATCTCCTGTTTCTTTATGTTGCTTCAATAACTTATGAATAAAGCTTTTAGCCACGTCAAATCTCTGGGTTAGTCCTCGAATAGAAATTTTTTCTTTCTTCCAGACATCGATAATTTTTTGGCGAAAATCTACGGAATATGGTCTCATAGGAAGCTGGCGAATTCTATTATTTGTCTATTTGCTCTCTATTGTACCTCATAGCTCCAAGAATTACTATATTTCCACAACAGTCCCTGACAAAATCTACTCTTGCTGTTAATAATTCCTCATCTCACTTTTGCTCTTTGCGCGCAAAAACTTCCTTGTCCACTTTCCCTACTTGTCCTCCTTGTCTTGTCTTCACAGGTTTGTAAAATACCTACACCTGTGAGCTCCCCACACCTCACCCCCTTCTCCCTTCTTCCTTCTCTCCCAATACTATCGGGACGGGGAAGAATTAATCGGGGGTAAAGAAAGAGAAATTTCGCCACCTCGATCGAATATTTCCAGATTCCATTGACCGAAACGATTACTTTCAAAAGCAATAAAACGACCGTTACCACTAATCGTCGGACGACGCACTTCTCCTAAAATATTTTCGGTGATATTTTTTGTTTGCAGAGTTTGTCGATCATAAATATAGATATCGGGTTTACCGGACTGTTCCGACACATAAACAATATAGCGACCATCGGCACTAATATCTGGTTGATCTTGATAGGTTTTTGCTTGATTTAACCCTGGTAGAGGAACTAAACGATTAGCTACTCGATCTAATAAATAAATCGTTCGTTGACCCCTGCGATCGGAGGTAAAGACCAGATAACGACCATCGTAGTTAAAACGGGGATTATCTTCAGAGGAAGGGGTATTTAAAGTATTTCCTAAAAGCTGTTGGGGAGGGGTGACAAAACCCGCATCACTACATCCCCCCAGACTGATGATATTAACCGCAAGCAAAAGTCCCAGAAGTTTAGGAAACTTGATCATCGGTCGGCACCGGGGAAGGAAGAATACAACAATTAATATCATCCAGACAAACTTTACCCCAATGCAATGCCCAACGCACCAATTCCACCCGATTATCGGTTTTTGTTTTTGTCAAGATATTACTAATATGATTATCAACGGTACGCTTACTAATCTCTAGCTTTTCCGAGATTTCTTGATTAGTTAAACCATTAGCCACCAAATCGAGTATTTCTAGCTCTCGATCGGATAATGAAGCGGCTGTTTGAAACTTCCCAGCAGACATGAGTATAATTCCTCTCGTATATGTACTTATCATTCTAGAAGAATTTTTTCCTCTAGGAATCGATAATCAGTAATCAGTGATCAGTAAACAGTAATCAGTGAAAAGACAGCACTGTTACTGCCATTTGATGATGCACACTTAATACATACTGCTCACTGAATACTCAAAACCTGACAGGGGGACAAGCTGGCTGAAGTCCTTACAGCACAAGCTTTTTGGGGTGTTCGAGCGAAAAAGTTCGATGCAGCTCACCCCCAGTTGTTGATAAAGATTTCTAGTAAGTTCGCCCAAATCCCTGATTCTCTCGTTAGCTTTTTGGCTGAAAGCGATGTATCTGTTTGTAACTGAAGAGCCTCAAAACCTTTACGGACAATGCTTTGAGAGGGTTTGTTCCCCTGTCAGACTCAAAACTGATCACCGATCACTGATAACTGATTCAAGGCTGACGGCTGGTACTATATAATGAAAAACGCTCCTTAGTTAGATATTGAGAAAAACATGGAAGTTATCCCCGCTATTGATATTCTCGATGGCAAATGTGTGCGACTTTATCAGGGAGATTACCAACAATCGCAGGTTTTTAACGATAATCCCGCAATAGTGGCGCGAGAATGGGTCAATCACGGGGCAACCAGATTACATTTAGTTGATTTGGATGGAGCCAAAGAGGGTAAATCGGTTAATTTGTCAACTATTGAAACAATTCTTAATGATATTGCCATTCCCGTACAGGTGGGGGGTGGACTGCGGGATCTAGAAACGGTGAGTAATCTCCTAAAAATCGGGGTAGAAAAGGCGATTTTAGGGACAGTAGCCGTAGAAAAGCCGGAATTAGTCAGCGAACTTTGTCAAAGCTTTCCGGGGCAAATAATTGTCGGTATTGATGCTCGCGATGGCAAAGTAGCCACGCGGGGTTGGTTAGAAACTTCCGAGGTAGAGGCGATCGCTCTTGGTCAAGATATGGCAAAAAGAGGAGCCAGCACGATTATCTACACTGATATTCATCGAGATGGCACGCTTTCTGGCCCTAATCTCGCCGCTTTGCGAGAATTAGCCGAATCTGTCGAGATTCCCGTGATCGCCTCTGGGGGCATTAGTTCCCTGACGGACTTACTGAGTTTATTGTCTTTGGAACCTTTAGGAGTAACGGGAGTAATCGTGGGCCGCGCTCTTTATACCGGTGCAGTTAACCTCTCGGAAGCGATTAGCGCGATCGGTTCAGGCCGTTGGCAGGATGTACCCCCGAATTTTTTCGCTTAACGGACTTGTTTGAGAGTATCCACCTGTTTATTGAACATATCGGTAAATAGTCCCAAAACGGTGCGATTTTCATTGACTTTGATGTTGACACTCACGGACATCCCCGATTGCAGCGGTAGAGTGGATTGATTTTTCAAAACTAACTCTTGACTGTTCAAGCGTACCCGGACGGGGAACCGATAAAAACGGTGATTTTCGTCGGGAGGTAAAGCATCGGAACCGATCGAGATTACTTCTCCCTTAATATCGCCGTATTCACTGTAGGAAAAGGAATCAATGCGAATATCGGCTTTTTGTCCCACGCGCACAAAACCGATGTCTTGGTTAGTCACGTCCACCTCTGCCACTAAACAACCTTTAGCGGCATCTTTCACCTCGGTGGGACAGCCATCGGGAACAAGTTTTAATAATGCTTCCGCTTGACTCGGTTGGGGAACAAACCCGGGCCGGGCCTTGAGATCAAAGACCACACCATCGATGGGGGCGGTAATTTTTTGATATTTAATGGTCTGTTGTGCTTGACTAATTTGACTGTCTAGTTCGGCAATGCGCTTGTTGTTATCAATGATAATGCGACTGATTTGACTATCGATTTCAGCGATCCGTTTGTGATTGTCCGCCATTTTATCGCGCACATCTTTTTCCGTGATTACTGTGGTATTAATCAGCTTTTCTCGCGCTTGGGAGATCAACAGGAAATAACGCTTTTCTTCCTGTTCCAAACGGGAAATTTCGGCGATGCGGGTTTGTACTTCTTTCTCTTGTTTTTCTCGATCGATTTTGCCGTTAGCTTCTTGCTGCTGCAATTCATTTTGACGGTCAGTGACCGACTGTTTTTGCTTGTTAATCTGATAACGGGCGATCGCTCCTTCATCCCCCAAGGGTTCAATATCCTTAAGAATATTACGCTCGATATCCAAGCTTTCTTGGCCCTGTTTCATCGAATTGGCATTACGAGTCTTAATTTCTTCTAAGACGAAGCGATCATTGATTAATTGCGAGCGGGCATCGGCCAACTGTACCCTAGTTTGGGCCAATTGTTTTTCTAGTTGTTCCATTTCCAATCTAGCGGCCGCTTGTCGAGAATTGGCCTCCCGTCGAGCAGCCCCTAAACGAGCTAATTCATCCCCTTGTAAAGCAGAGCTAGAAGCACCTTCACTAACCTGTGCTTGATAAAGTTGATTTTCTGTCACCAAAGCGGCACGATTACGGGCTAAATCGGCGATTTCACTCGGTAATTTTAATTGAGCGATCGAACTTTCCACTGCTGCCGGTGTCAGATCCTGCGCCATTAAGAGACGATAGAATTGATTTTCCTTCTCAGCACTGGTGCGAATTTTTCTCAAGGATTCTAACTGCACTTGCGAGGCACTGGAATCCATTAAAACCAGTACATCACCTTTGTTAACTCGATCGCCGTCTTTAACTTTAACTTCCTGTACTACCCCATTCACCGGTGCTTGTACTTCTTGCACTTTGCCCTGGGGTTTAAGTTGTCCTTGAGCGCCGACCACCTGCTCGATTTTGGCGAGCGCTGACCAAATTAAAGCGGCAGTGGTGACACTCATTAATGTCCAGATAATTGTCCGCGACCAAATGGGTGATTGTTTCAGGATCACCGATTGTTCCGGTGGGCTGAAAGTGGGTAAAGAAGGGGTAATACTTTTATTTTTCGTGGTAGTAGCCACGTTTTTACCCGCTTGGGTCAGTTCATCGCTTTTAGCGTTGCCGTTGCCCTTTTGACCGTTGTTAGAATTACCGTTCATGGGGATTCTCCTATATTTAGGGTTTGCTGAAAAAGTTTTTCGTGGGTGTAGGGTGTGGGGTGTAGGGTGTGGGCTTCGGCCGTGAGCTCAGCGTTCGACTGAGCTCACGCCGAAGTCCGAACGGGTGTGGGGTGTTGGGGTTTTGGGGTATTAGTTGAAACTTCCCCATTTCCCCATTTCCCCATTTCCCTATCCCCTATCCCCTAATCCCTGTCTCCCGACTGACTAGATTTGCGAATCCTGTTGTTTATAGAGGGTATAGTAAAGGCCTTTTTTCGCCATTAACTCCTCGTGGGTGCCTTCCTCCGCTACTGTCCCTTTATCCATCATGACAATAATATCGGCGGATTTAATCGAAGCTAAACGATGGGTAATAAAAAAGACCGTGTGATCCTTGAAAACTTCCTTGAGATTCAGAAACACTTGCCGTTCGGTATTATAGTCGAGGGCGCTGGTGGCCTCATCAAGAATGAGAATTTGCGGTCTTTGCAGGACGGAACGAGCGATCGCAACCCGTTGTCGTTGTCCCCCCGATAGGGATGCCCCCCGTTCACCGACGCGGGTATTATAGCCATTGGGCAGGGTCATAATAAATTCGTGGGCCGCCGCCGTTTTTGCTGCCGAGACAATTTCCTCCACAGTCGCATCGGGGTTAGTCAGGGCGATATTTTCCTGTACCGTACCGTCAAATAATAGGGTTTCTTGGGGAACCATGCCGATTTGACGACGCAGGGAATAGAGTTCCACTTTGTTGATATCATAGCCATCGATGAGAATCCGTCCCGATTCTGGTTCGTAGAGACGGGCCAATAGTTTAGTGATGGTACTTTTCCCAGCGCCACTTTCTCCCACCAAAGCGACAAAAGTGCCAGCGGGGAATTCTAAATTGATGTTGTATAGTTGCAGGGCGCCGTGGGGATTGAAGCGGAAAGCGAGGTTTTCGTAGGTGACAGTGCCTTTAATTAAGGGCATGGGGATATTTTGGCGATCAAGTTCCGCTTCTTGGGGAGTATCGACGATATCAGCCAATCTTTCCAGGGATAAGCCGGTTTCTTGGAAGTTTTGCCAGAGTTGGGTCAAACGCAGAATCGGCGAGGTAACGTAGGAAGAGATAATCCGGAAGGCGATTAATTGACCAAGGGTGAGTTTTCCGTCTAAAACTAAGGCCGCTCCCACCCATAGCACTAATAAACCCGATAATTGGTTAAAGAAGTGACTAAAGGAACCGGCCAAAGTTGAGGTCATTACCGTTTGAAAACCTTCGGCCACATAGCGAGCATAACGTTCTTGCCACTGCCAACGGGAACGCAATTCGATATTCTGTGCTTTTACTGTTTGGATTCCCGTCATTACCTCCACTAGATAGGATTGGGTTTCGGCGTTTCGTTCCGCTTTTGCTCGCAGTTGTCGCCGCACGATCGGTGCGAAAATAGCTGTGCAGAGAACTAAAATCGGCACGACTCCCAGGGCCCAAACGGTTAGAATCGGGCTATAGATCAACATAACCACGATGTAGATAACCGAGAAAATGGCATCTAACACCACCGTTAGGGCTGTACCTGTTAAAAACTGCCGAATATTCTCTAATTCGTTGATTCTTGTCGAAATTTCCCCCACTGGCCGCCGTTCAAAGTATTTCAGGGGTAAACGCAGCAAGTGATCGATAATTTCTGAACCGAGGGTCATGTCGATGCGGTTAGTGGTATCGACAAAAAGGGATGTCCTCAAAAAGGTTAAAATTCCCTCAAAAACGGCAATGACTAAGAGGAAAACCCCGAGGGTGTTCAAGGTTTCCGGGCTATTCTGCACGATCACTTTATCGATGATCACCTGAATCATCAAGGGATTGGCCAGGGCAAATAACTGCACGAAGAAAGAAGCGATAAAAACTTCTATTAAGACTCGTTTATGTTTCTTGACAGAGGGCCAAAACCATGATAAACCAAAACGCTGTTGCTGGGTGTGTTTGGTGGGTTTGAGCAGAATTACTTGCCCTTTTTCGTCCCAAGATTCCAGAAATTCGCTGGTTTTGCGTTTAATTATCCCCCGTTCGGGAACAGCGATCGTGGTTTCCCGTTGATTAATTTCGTAGAGGATAACGATGGTGTCTTGCCAGCGAATTAGGGCAGGAGGGTTGATATTGGGCAAGGAAGAAGCATTTAGGGGTACTAATTGGCTATCGAGTCCCACTAACTCAGCCACAGCCCCACACAGAGGTAGGGAAAGGCTGCCGGTTCTTTGCAGTTGATCCCCTAGAATGCGTTGGATCACGTCCTTGCGAAAGGGGATATTAAAATATTTGCAGAGCATCTGAAAACAGGCACTCACCGCCTCTAGTTCCGTTTTTCCCCTGAAAAAGGGATAGGATTTCCGGTTTTTCTCGACAGTTTTTTCAACGTCGATATCGCTGGTGATGTCGCTTATTCTTCCTTGGGGGATATCTAATACCTGGGTGGGTTTATTTCCCTTAATGACTTGGGTTTCCCAGATATCATCCGTTTCTGTTTCCGCAGCCGCTTCGGTTTCAACTGTCAAGAACTTGTCTAACTGGTCGGAGGAAAGACCTAATAAGCGCGTGCTAGTCGGATTATTTTGGGTGATAACTGTGCCGATAGGATAATTATCGCTATTTTCGCTGACTAACCAGAGATAATCATCGTTAATTTGGTCGTAGGACACACAAGCTTTGTTTAAAAGAGCCTGTGCAATTTCTTTCAGGTCTCCCCCACCCCAGGCCTGTTGATTGAGATAGGAGCCTAGGGTCGCATAAACTTCAGCGATCGAGGTTTGTTGAAAGAAATATTGCTTAAATTCGGGATAATTATTGATTAAAGACCAAAAATCCTCTTCTTTTAAGGTTAAACAGACAGTGACTTCCGAAGAAGCGATCACCGTTTCACAGGGGCTACCGCGCAGAAGACTCATCCACCCGAATAAATCCCCCGGCTGCAATTTAGCCAAAGTAACCGGCAGCGGATTGTTAACCCTAGCATCGTAACCCAAAAGTCTGGCCTCTCCCTCGTAGAGAAGGACGAGGTGGGAGGGTAAGCGATCGCACTTGAGTATGGCATTGCCCATCTCATAGCGAAAGGGTTGTAATTTCTGACCGAGGGAACGTCTAACCTCGACGGGCAGGCGATCAAAGGGCTGTACAGTCTCCAGAAAGGCGGTAAAATTTAAGGTGGTATAACTCATTAGCTAGGCGAAAATTAACTAAGTTGGCAAATAAGTAGGCGAAAAGACCGGGTAAACCCAGTTTTCCAAGGAATGCTATATAACCGATAACTGCTCGCTATTAACTGGGGCTTGCCCTGAGCTTTGTCGAAGGGTTGATTCGGAGATAAATTTTACTGTTTGCATTTGAGTCATTAACCATTGTTGGAATAAATCATTGCGTAAGCGTTGACGGGTGGGAGGATCGAGTTCACAGGATAAGTATTTTTCCAGCCGCACAATCACGACCCATTCTCCCACTTGCGTCGGTGGCCACACTTGCCCCGGTTTACTTGCTTTGAGAATTTGCCCGATCTGGGGATGAGGAGTGCTCAGTTCCACGGGTCCAAGCAGTCCTCCGGTTTCCGCTTCTGCTCCTTGGGAATATTTTTTGGCTAGTTCAGCGAAGCTATTTTCTCGATCCCGTATCCGGAAAAATAGTTCTTGGGCAATGCCAAGATTTTTTGTCCGAATCAGCGAATAAACCACCTTATCCAATTGATTTTTAACTTGCAAGAAGTAGGATTCTACTTTGTTATCCCAAGTCTCCTGTTTAAATTTTTCCAATTTAATGTCCCGAAGAATTAGATATTCTAGTTGTTCGGAATCCATCCCGTTTTGTTGTAACCAAGATTTCATTTGTTCATCGTTGGCAATTTGATTATTTTGATAGAAACGGGAATAGGCGGCGTTTCTTTCTTCGGGATTGCATCCGATATTGGCGATCGCTTGCTCGATAATTACTTCCCGGAATAACTGGGGTAACATACCATATTTTGCCAAAAGAGGCAATACCTCTGACTCGCTAATTTTTTGGTCGCCGATTTCAATAATTGAACTCATAATAAATACATTTTCCTCACAGAAATGTTTAAAACTATCAACTCTAGGAGCTTCTAAATTTTATTGAGGTGATTATACGTCAAAACAGCAATTTCAAGGAACTCCCCCCTATTCTAATTTGAGTTTTCCCCCGTGAAAGCCGAAAATTACAGAAATTAAACAAATAAGTCGGTCATCTTGGCGGGGATGGTGAGGGGAATTGGTTCGGCCGATCGGCCTGCCCAAAATGCTGCTCAGAAACCCCTAATTAGGGCTGGCTGAATAAATCTAAAAACCTTGTTGGCTAAGACTTTTAGACTTTTTTGAGCTCCAAAAGTGCCAGGCCTAGGAGTGATCAGGGGGGGGGAAATTCAGGTACTTTTTCCCTGAAAATCGGTAAACCCCCACACCCTGCCGCCAGGAAAGACTGTTTCAGCCAACCCTAATTGTGCCTCTAATTGACTAGAATAGACTTCTTGCAGAAATTGGGGAAGGGGGAAAGGGGAAATTTTAACCCTTAACCCTATATTCTATAATATGCAACCCTTTTACCTGCATTTGCGGAAAATTTTTTGATTTATGCAAGAGTTCTAATGATAAGATATTAGGTATGGCTGCCTTGGAGAGGTGGCAGAGTGGTTGATCGCGCTCGACTTGAAATCGAGTAACCAGCAATGGTTCGTGGGTTCAAATCCCACCCTCTCCGTACTCAACCAATCAAATTCGGACTCCGGTTGCCCGATTGTTCGTAGAGAGGGGAAAATAAAATATACTAGGCTAAAAGGATAATATTGAGGCAGTAGCCCCCCGGCATGGTTTTTTGGAAAAGATTGTTTAATAGCTCGGAAGTCACTGCACCACCTGACTATTCGGGAGACTTGGTAGAGGTTGCCCAGAATGACCTCGGACAGACGCGAGTGTTTTTTAGTACCGATCGAGAGCTAGATCTATATGAGTTAGAAGAACTTTGTGACTCGGTGGGTTGGGCTCGTCGTCCTTTACGGAAAGTTAAAAAGGCGATCGAATGTAGTTTTTTAGTGGTGTCGATGTGGGAAGTGCGAGGTAATCGCCGTCGTTTAGTGGGTTTTGCTCGTGCCACTTCCGATCACGCTTTTAATGCTACAGTCTGGGATGTGGTTGTTCATCCTCACTATCAAAGTAAAGGCTTTGGTAAAGCATTAATGAAATTTATGATTAGGAAGTTGCGGGGTGAGGATATCAGTAATATAACTCTTTTCGCCGATCCGCAGGTGGTGGATTTCTATCGTCGTCTCGGTTTTGTTCTCGATCCCGAAGGTATCAAAGGGATGTTTTGGTATCCCGATTAATAATGCGGCTCTTAGGCTATACTAAAAAAGGAGTTTATTTCGGGATGTAGCGCAGCTTGGTAGCGCGCCTGCTTTGGGAGCAGGATGCCGCAGGTTCAAATCCTGTCATCCCGACTTGAGAAAAAATTCTTAAAATCTTAACTTTGTCTCCTTTCCGGTTGACAAAAAAGGCTGCCTTCTTTTATTGCCAAACGGAGGTGAGTTAGCCAGAAAATTAGGGAGTTTGGGGAGAGAAGCAGGAGATTTTTGGGGGATAACAAGGGTTTTTCTCTAGAAAAATTGCCCTTGCCTCCCCGTGTCTCCCACTGCTCCTTGTAATATCTCCACAGACGATTATTCTTCTTCGTAATCCTCCTCGAAATCGTCCTCTCCCCCTTCCTCATCGACTTCTGACCAGCTGTCGCTGATGGGTTGGCGACTAAAGCGACTGCTGCCGCGGGAAGATAGGAAAGCCATCTCATCATCCTCTAAATCGACCACATCACCCTCAGCGTAGGCGCGAGCGGTCTGATCGTCAAGAATCATATCGCTATCGTCACTACTATCGCCGAAACCGGGACGAGGGGGGAAACCGATACCGCCGGGGGCAGCGTAATAACCACGATTGTTGTTGTAGTTATATTCCTCCTCTGGGGGGGTGTAATCGCTGATCCCCGCCATGTTTTCGTGGGCATTGAAGCCAGTACCCGCCGGAATCAGACGACCGATAATCACGTTTTCCTTGAGACCGCGTAACCAGTCGGACTTGCCTTCGATCGCTGCTTCGGTGAGGACGCGGGTGGTTTCTTGGAAGGAGGCGGCACTGATAAAGCTATCGGTATTCAGGGAAGCTTTGGTGATCCCCAGTAGTACGGGCGTATATTTAGCCGCCGCCCCACCGGTGATCGACATGGCTTCATTTACCGTCTCCACCTGTCGCAGTTCCAACAATTCCCCGGGCAACATACTGGTGTCGCCACCGTCATCGATCCGCACCTTAGAGGTCATCTGACGCACGATCACTTCGATGTGTTTATCGGCAATATCGATCCCTTGGGATTGGTAAACCGACTGTACCTGATCAACGAGGAACATCTGGGTTTTTTCCAAGGCTTTCAGGGCCGCTTCGTAACTGCCCAGGCTATCCACATAATAATTAAAGAACACCTCTAAAATCTCGTGGGGATTAGCCTGACCATCGGTTAACGCCTGACCCACATCAATACGCTGATTATCGCTCACCAGGGGGTTTTGACTGCCTAAAAGCGGATATTCACTGATCGTGCCGTCATCCTCGACCACCTTAATATCGACAATCTCAGAATCTTGGTACTCCACTTGACAAACTCCCGGTTTGCGTGCTAAGACACAGGCCTCTTTCGGTTTACGCGCTTCGAGCAGTTCTTCGATTCTCGGTAAACCTTGAATGATATCCCCGGTTTTTGAGCGCTCAAACACCAACAGCACCAAATTATCGCCCCGTTGGACTAAATCCCCCTCATCGATGTGCAGAATGGCCCCGGCCGATACTCGGTAGGGTCGGGCGCTACGCAGACGGATTTCGTAGCCGGTGGCGGTTTGGTCAACGGCCAGCACTTGACCGGAATTGGGGGCTAAAACTCCGGCACCGATCTCGGTTTCGGCGATCACCAGATCCCCGGCTTTGACGGTGGGAGCAACAGCCTTGCCCTGAGCTACGTCGAAGGGGAGCGGGAGAGTAAACTCGTCACGGTCACTGACAATTAAAAGACGGCGTACCGCTTCGCTACCCTTGCGAATCCCGCGAATTTCTCCAACTTCCTTGCACTGAATCTCCGTCCGGGCCACCACTGCCCCCGGTGGAATTTCATCGCCATCTTGGACGAGAACGCGGGTCTGAATATTACCCCCCAAAGGATCATTATCACTATCCCGACGCAGCACCAGAGATTCAAGAATGACTAACTGTAAACGCTGACAATCCCTGTCCTCAATCGGTTCTAACTCGATATCTGCCGTCAGATGGGAGACCGATTCTGGTTCTTCGCTAGAAATTTCTAGGACTAATTGGGTGCTGATCAGTTGACAACCCTCGACGGATTTAACTCTTTCCCCGTCTTTAAAGAAAATGCGCTGTACCGATCGCAGTTCGATATGTCGTCCTCCTTCTTGGTTAGCGGAACCTTGGGTGGGAGAAGTGGATTGGTCTTGTACGGTGAACTCCTGTACTGGTCGCAGTAGTAAACCCAAACCCTCGTTAGTTTCCACCCATTCCGCTTGCCGTAACTCCTCGATCGTGACTTCGGGGGTTAACTGTGTCCCGGGGTAAATTAACTGTTCTTGGGCAATTCCGGAGGATTCCGGTTCGAGATCCATAAATAACAGCCCCGGTTTGACAATGATCTCCCGGAGGATGTCATTTTTCTGGATGACTTCCACCACACCGCTAGAGTTACAGAAGATGTCTTTAACCACTTCTTCCCCTGCTTCCACATACTGCCCATCTTCCACCTGTAAGAGGGAGATATCTTTATTGACTTCGTGGGTTTCTTCGGGAATCCAGAGGATCGTGCCGCCTTTGGTGATTTCATAACCCTGTTTACGGCTGCCTTTGGCGACTTCAATATCGACATATTTAATCATGCCGCCGGTGTGGGTTTGATAGCGATCATCGATTAACTCGGCGACAATGGCATGATTCTGTACTTTTGTCCCCGGAGTGGTTTTCAGCAGGAAGCTTTGACCATCTCCCGTATGAATAATAAACTGTTCCCGACCGGCACTACTTTCTACTTTTACTTCGGCCTGATCCAAAGACACGGAAGCGGTGACGATATCGATTTCCCGGCTATTGGGGGCTAAACGCACCAAACCGCCGTTAGTGGATACCAGCTTAGTTTCCGCTAGAACATCTCCCACTTCTACTTTATCGCCGTTACTGACCACGGGTTCGGCCCCGGTTGGCAGGTTATACACTTCTCCGGAAAGAATCCATAGTAATCCCCCCCGTTGGGCGATGCGGGTGGTGTTGCCTTGGCGATCGGTTTTTTCCTCTGGGACTAATTGGGAGAATAGCACCTCGCCAGCTAAGTCACTGGTTACGTCTTTTGTGGCTTTTTCCGTGGATTTTTGGACTTTATCGGAGGTAATTTCCGCTAGTAACTGTTCCTCGCTTACTGTTTCCCCATCGGTGACGAATAGCAGCGAACCAGGAGTCAAAGAGTAGGTGACAGTTTCTTTAGTTTTATCCTTGGGTGTTAATTTAATTTCCCCTGGGGCCTCCACCTGATCCCGTTCATCCCCGTGGCGAGTTCGCACGTTACGGATACTTAACCCCGGCAGAAAACGCACGGTTCCCTCGAAGGGACTTCGCACTTGCCGGGCTACTTCTCCGGTAAATACGCCCCCGGTGTGGAAGGTACGCATGGTTAACTGAGTCCCCGGTTCCCCGATCGATTGGGCGGCAATAATTCCCACTGCTTCCCCCATATCTACCGGATGACCGTGGGCCAGACTCCAACCGTAACAGGTTTGGCAAACCGAGCGGGCTGCTTCACAGGTTAAGGGGCTGCGGACTTTGATTTTATCCACCAGTTTGCCCAGTTTTTCCGCCGTTTCATCATCGATAATCTGGTTGCGGGTGGCGATCACTTCTCCATTGACCACCACATCTTCAGCCAGGGAACGACCTAATAGGCGATCGCTTAGGGGAATTAACACGCGATCGCCATCGGTCATGGCGGTTAATTCGATGTAACGATTGGTGCCACAATCGGCCTCGCGGACGATGACATCTTGGGACACATCGACGAGACGACGGGTCAGATAACCGGAATCTGCCGTCCGTAGGGCTGTATCAACTAAACCTTTGCGGGCCCCGTAGGAGGAAATAACGTATTCGGTAACGGTCAATCCTTCCCGGAAGTTAGTCTTAATCGGGAGGTCGATAATTTCCCCCTGGGGATTAGCCATTAATCCCCGCATTCCCACTAACTGACGCACTTGGCTCATATTACCCCGCGCTCCAGAGAAAGCCATCATATAGACGGAGTTGAGGGGATCGGTAACTTGGAAGTTGCGAATTACTTCATCCTTAAGTGATTCAGATGTACTATTCCAAGTGTCAATTACTTTTTGGAAGCGTTCCACTTCGGTGATTTCCCCGCGCACATAACGCTGTTCGGTTTGCCGGATTTCCTGTTCGGCACTTTCGATCATTTGTCGTTTAGCCGGCGGTACGGTTAAATCATCCACACTAATGGAAACCCCTGCTTTGGTAGCGAAACGAAAACCGAGGTTTTTCAATTCATCGGCCATTTGTGAACAGCGCGCCGAACCGTAGTTTTGATAGGCCCAAGCGATCAGTTTTTTTAGTTTTCCTTTGTCAACAGTTTGGTTATAAAACATCTCGATCCGGGTAACAAGTAAACAGCTATTAGCTATCAGCATTCAGCATTCAGCTATCAGTTAGAAAAGGGAACAGGAAACAGGGAATAGGGAACGGGGAATAGGCAAATTTTTACTTTACTGTCCTTTTTTTTGGCTTTTTCCTTGAAAATTCTCTCCTGTCTCCTGACTGGAAAGAGGGTGTAGGGTGTGGGCTTCGGCCGTGAGCTCAGCCGAACGGGTGTGGGGTGTGGGGAAAGAAACCTCTTTCATCTCTGGTGGTGAAAATTTTTTCATCGGGACTGACTCCTGACTTCTCACTGATAACTGATAACTGATAACTGAAATTACACTTCCGATTCTTCTTCCTCAAGGTCTTCCGTGGTTAAGGATTCGTAGGTGGGGCGAGAGGGGGCGCGACGGCCGACATCGACCATCAGATCCACCTCCACATCGCGGGAAGTACCATCGGGGGCATTTTCCACCTTGTGAACGGCGATATCGAGGCCGAGGGATTGCAATTCTCGCATCAAAACCTTAAAGGATTCTGGCGTACCTGGGCGGGGGATCGGCTTGCCTTTTACGATCGCATTTAAAGCCTCGTTCCGTCCTTGCATATCATCGGACTTCACCGTTAGCAATTCCTGCAAGGTATAGGCCGCCCCGTAGGCCTCCAGGGCCCAGACTTCCATTTCTCCGAAGCGCTGGCCTCCCTGTTGAGCTTTACCGCCCAAGGGTTGCTGAGTAACCAAGGAGTAGGGACCGGTAGAACGGGCGTGAATTTTATCATCAACCAGGTGAACCAGTTTTAACATATAGGCCATACCGACGGTAACGGGACGGTCAAAGGGTTCGCCGGTGCGACCATCATAGACGGTGACTTTGCCGGCGTGTTCCTCCTTGAACACCCAATCGCGATTAGGTTTTTTCGAGGCATTTTCTAGCAATCCGTGGACGGTTAAACGGCTGGCTTCTTCCCCATACATTTCATCAAAGGGAGTAATCTTAAAGCGCACGCCCAGATTTTCGCCAGCCCAACCCAGTAAACATTCAAACACCTGACCGACGTTCATGCGACTGGGAACCCCTAGGGGATTGAGAACGATATCGACGGGACGACCATCGGGGAGGTAGGGCATATCTTCCAGGGGCAGAATCCGAGAAATAATCCCTTTATTGCCGTGACGACCCGCCATTTTATCGCCCACTTGGATTTTGCGTTTTTGGGCAACATAGACCCGCACCACCATATTGGCTCCGGGGGGCAATTCATCCCCCTGTTCGCGGGTAAATACCCGCACATCTACTACCCGGCCTTTTTCGCCGTTGGGGACGCGCAGGGAGTTATCGCGTACATCCCGTGCCTTTTCGCCGAAAATTGCCCGCAGTAGTTTTTCTTCAGGAGGTTGGTCTGATTCGCCTTTCGGGGTGACTTTCCCGACGAGGATATCGCTGGCTTCTACCCAGGCACCGACGCGAATAATGCCGCGTTCATCGAGGTTTCGCAGGGCATCTTCACCGACGTTAGGAATTTCCCTGGTGATTTCCTCAGGTCCGAGTTTAGTTTGACGGGCTTCGATTTCGTATTTTTCGATGTGGATACTGGTATAGACATCTTGAGCCACCAGTCTTTCACTGATTAAAATCGCGTCTTCGTAGTTATAGCCTTCCCAGGGCATATAGGCGACGAGGATATTCTGGCCGAGGGCGATTTCTCCTCCTTCGGTGGCGGAACCATCGGCGAGGATCTGCCCCGGCACAACTTGTTCCCCTTGATAGACCAAAGGACGCTGATTTAGGCAGGTATCTTGGTTAGAGCGTTGATATTTTTGAATTTCGTACTCGATCTCGCTCTTGCCGAAAATCTCTTTGTCTTCATCCGCCACTTTGATGCGAATCCGGTTAGCATCGACGTAGGAAACGACCCCATTGGTACGGGAAACGATGACCATGCCGGAGTCGCGAGCAGCCTGTGCTTCCAATCCCGTTCCCACAAGGGGACGTTCGGGACGCAGCAGGGGAACTGCTTGTCGTTGCATATTAGAACCCATGAGGGCGCGGTTAGCGTCGTCGTGTTCGAGGAAGGGAATCAGGGAAGTGGCCACCGAGACAATTTGGACGGGGGAAACGCAAACGTAGTCCACTTGTTCGGGGGAAGTGGTGGAGAATTCCTGCCGATAGCGCACTGGGATAGTTTCGCCGAGGATATAACCATTTTCATCGGTGGCCACATCTCCCGGCGCTACCCGGAGATCGTCTTCTTCGTCGGCGGTGAGGTATTTAACGGGGAGATCATAGCGGACTCGGCCATTTTCCACCACATAACAGGGGGTTTCAATAAAACCGTAGTCGTTGACGCGGGCGTAGGTGGCTAGGGACCCGATTAAACCGGCGTTGGGACCTTCTGGGGTTTCCACCGGACAAATGCGACCGTGGTGGGAGGGGTGGATGTCGCGCACGGCAAAACCGGCCCGTTCCCGGGTGAGACCGCCAGGGCCAAGGGCGGAAATGCGGCGTTTATGGGTCAATTCCGCTAGGGGGTTGGTTTGATCCA
The DNA here is from genome assembly GCF_020246065.1 of Microcystis sp. M144S2. Taxonomy (NCBI): domain Bacteria; kingdom Bacillati; phylum Cyanobacteriota; class Cyanophyceae; order Chroococcales; family Microcystaceae; genus Microcystis; species Microcystis sp. M144S2. The sequence goes on along the minus strand of NZ_JADBTR010000003.1, from coordinate 2,837 downwards.
TGAACTGGGAGAGTTGCGAGGAACCAAAGAATTCTTTAATCGCCGCTACTAGGGGTTTCGGGTTGACTAGGGAAGCGGGGGTGAGGTTTTGGGATTCGCTGACGGTCATCCGTTCCCGAATGATTCTTTCTAAGCGGTTTAAACCTACTCGCACTTGGTTTTGTAGCAGTTCACCCACGGAACGGACGCGACGGTTGCCGAGGTGGTCGATGTCGTCGGTGTTGCCGATGTCAAATTCGAGGTTAATTAGGTAGTCGATCGCCGCTAAGATGTCGGTGGTGGTGAGAACGCGCTGGTTATCAGGGACGTTGAGGCGTAGTTTTTTGTTGAGTTTATAACGACCAACGCGACCGAGATCGTAGCGTTTATTGTCAAAAAAGCGCGATTCGAGCAGTTGTTGTCCGCCGGTGACGGTGGGAGGTTCTCCGGGGCGTAGTTTGCGGTACAGGTCGAGGAGGGACTCTTCTTCGCTGGGATTGCCTTCTTTGTCGAGGGTTTTTTGGTAAAATTCGGGATGGCGTAGGGAGTCAAAGATTTCGTTATCGCTCAATCCGATCGCTTTCAGGAGAACTTGGGCGGATAATTTGCGAGTTTTGTCGATTCTGACCCAGACTAAGCCGTTTTTGTCGGTTTCAAATTTTAACCAAGCTCCTCGGTTGGGAATCAGGGAAGCGGAGTAGGTACGGCGACCGTTTTTGTCGATTTCGGCTTTGTAGTAAACGCCGGGGGAACGGACGATCTGATTGACGATGACTCGTTCGGCCCCGTTAATGATAAAGGTTCCCCGTTCGGTCATCAGGGGTAAATCGCCGATAAAGACTTCCTGTTCGATGTTTTCTCCCGTTTCTTTGTTGATTAAACGGGTGGGAACGTACATCTGAACGGAATAGCTGCTATCGCGTCGTTTGGCCTCATCGACGCTGTATTTTGGTTCTTTGAGTCTGTAGTCCTGGCCGAGGAAATGTAGTTCTAATTTACCTGTATAGTCGCTGATGGGGGAAAAGCTATTCAGTTCCTCGATTAGTCCTTCTTCCAAAAACCACCGAAAACTGGAGTGTTGGATTTCGATGAGGTCGGGTAAGAGGTTAAAGGTAAGATTGTTCATAGGGTTACAAGGGCTGATGACACGATAGCGACGGTCGGGAATTGCTCTCGGAGATCGGGGTTTTTAGGGGTTGGGTGTTGGGGTTTTAGGGTGTTGGGGTTTTAGGGTGTTGGGGTTTTAGGGTTTTAGTTGAATTCCCCCATTTCCCCATTTCCCCGTCCCCTGCTCTGTGCTAATAAACTATGTTTTTTAACTGGGGAGTTGAAATAAGTTGCGGGCGTTCTGGGTGGTTTGTTCGGCTAGGGTTTCGACCGGATAGCCGCGCAGACGGGCGACGGTTTCGGCCACATGGAAGACGAAAGAGGGTTCACAGGGTTTACCGCGGTGGGGATTGGGGGAGAGAAAGGGGCAATCGGTTTCGATCAGTAGGCGATCGCTGGGGACAATTTGGGCGGCAGCTTGCACGGTTTTACTGTTTTTGAAGGTGACAATGCCGCTAAAGCTGATGTAAAAACCCAAATCTAAAAACCATTGAGTTTCTTCGGGGTTGCCAGTCCAGCAGTGCATCACGCCGCGAATTTGTCCCACTTGTTGCCTAAAAGCGCTGATTTCCTCCCGCATGACCGGGGCCGCATCTCGACAATGGATAATCACGGGTTTATCGAGACGATGGGCGATTTCTAATTGCGTCCAAAAGACCTGTTTTTGCTGCTCTTGATTATCCGCCTTATAGAAGTCTAAACCCATTTCCCCGATCGCCACAACGCGCCGATCAGATCGGGCTAGGGATTCGATCTGATCGGCACTATTATCTCGCCATTTTTGGGCATCTAGGGGATGTAAACCGACGGCGAAGGAAATTTCCTCAAATTGATCAGCAATGGCTTTAATCGTCGCAAATTCATCTGGTCCGACACAGGAGTGAACCAGATGAACGACTCCCACACTTCGCCAACGTTCGGAGATAGCGGGCAAGTCGGCTTGCAAAACGTCAAAGTTCAGATGAACGTGCGTATCTATTAATTGCATCGACCCCCGATCGCTTGTTGCGTCTGTCCTGATTACAGCTTACTCGTTTCTTAGGAAGCTTGGCTAACTTTTTGCAAAGCTTTGGCTAAACCAGCTTTTTTTCTTGCACCGTTGTTCCGGTGCAAGACGTTGCGCTTGACGGCTTTATCGATTTTACTGTAAGCTTCTGATAGAGCTTGTTGGGCGCTTTCTAGCCCTTCTGGGCTGGGGTTGGCTCCGTAGGCCGAGACAGCGACAAGACATTTTTTGATCAGGGTTCTTACGGCTGACTTGTACGCTTTGTTGCGTAGACGATTTCTTTCGGAGATTTGGACTCGTTTGAGTGCAGACTTTGTATTAGCCACAGTCGTTTCTTGTTCTCAATACTGGTATGGTTAATCGGGACACAGACAAACCATAATAACAGATTTGTGCTATTTGTTGCAAGAGTTTTCTGGACAAGATTGGGGCAACTCCAGAGACGGGGAAGGATTGAGGGTTAAGGGGACTGCCAAACCTAAATTCACGTTCAGGGGATTTTGCCGTGACTGTGCCGATAACTATGGCCAAACTTGTCCTGAGGGGCTAAAGTGTGCTATAAGCAGTCAGACCCTTTCAGGGTCTTTATTCTTTCCGATTAGGTAAATTACTGATGACTGAAGCTAAACGCGCCCTAATTACCGGCATCACCGGTCAAGATGGTTCCTATCTGAGCGAATTATTATTAGAAAAAGGTTACGAAGTCCACGGTATCATCCGTCGTACTTCAACTTTTAACACCGAT
>NZ_JADBTR010000029.1:0-15643 GCF_020246065.1 Microcystis sp. M144S2 | reverse complement strand
TTTTATGGGCAGATATTTTAAAACTGTCTCTTGAAGCTAATTATGATGATTATCTTGAAAAAAAATGATAATTAGACAGAAGTTCTCTTGTTCACATAGAGAACTTTATCTTCTTTTGTTTTCAAAATGAGAATTGCTGGTAGGGACGAATTGCCTTCGCCCCTACAATAATAATTATTAACGGTATTAGTGGAGGATTGTTGATTACTTCCCTCTAGTTTTTTCGGCCCAAACTTTGCTGGGTAATCCCCAAACATAGATGAAACCTTCGGCAGCTTTATGATCAAATTGATCCTCGGCTCCGTAGGTAGCTAAATCGGGAGAATAGATAGAATTGACTGACTGACGACCGACCACTTTAGCGTTACCTTTAAACAGTTTCACTCGCACCGATCCCGTTACCTGTTCTTGGGTTTTGAGGATAAAAGCATCGATCGCTTCCTTTAAGGGACTGTACCACAATCCTTTATAAATTAACTGTCCGTAGGTCTCTTCAATTCCCCGTTTATATTGGGTAACATCTCCAGTTAAAGTCAAACTTTCTAAGTCCCGGTGAGCGTCAATTAAAACTAATAAAGCCGGGGCCTCGTAAATTTCTCGGGATTTAATTCCCACTACCCGGTTTTCGATCATATCTAACCGACCAACACCGTGTTTACCCACTAGGTCATTTAATTGACTAATTAGCGTGACAGAATCGAGATTTTCTCCGTTTAAACTGATAGGAATCCCCTGATTAAAACCAATATCGACGTATTCCGGCTCGTTGGGAGTATCGGCGATCGCTTTGGTCATTAGATAGATTTCTTCCGGGGGTTCCGTCATCGGATCTTCCAAAGGACCTGCTTCAATACTGCGCCCCAACAGGTTACGATCGATACTAAAAGGCGAGGATTTTTTCACGGGAGACTCAATCCCGAATTTTTCCCCGTAGGCGATGGTTTCTTCCCGGCTCATGCCCCATTCCCTGGCGGGAGCGAGAACTTTTAAACTAGGATTGAGGGCCATAATGCCCACATCAAAACGCACTTGATCGTTACCTTTGCCGGTGCAACCGTGAGCGACGGCATCGGCCCCGTATTTCTCGGCGGCCTCTACTAATAATTTAGCAATTAGAGGACGAGCCAGGGCGGTAGAAAGGGGATAACGATTTTCGTAGAGAGCATTAGCTTGAATTGAGGGAAAAGCGTATTCTTTGACGAACTCTTCCTGAGCATTGACCACTAAGGATTCGATCGCTCCGCAGCGCAGGGCTTTTTCTTGAATCGGTCCTAATTCGTCTCCTTGTCCTAAATCGGCGGCTAGGGTAATCACTTCTTCTACTCCCCATTCCTGTTTGAGATAGGGAATACAGACGGAAGTATCGACTCCTCCGGAATAAGCTAAAACCACTCTCTTGGCGCGTCCCATAATTTTTTCACCTAAAAACGACTAATTGATTACTCTTTTAAGTTTATTATATATCCTGGGGATTGGATGCTTCTTTTTTAATGCTTTTTTGTTTAGTTTTTGATGAAGAAAAGGAATAGGAAGTCACGAGCAAAGAGCCAAAACTAAACGGGCAACCAGCCGCTATTTACGTTTACTGGCAGGACGACGGGAGGATTTTTTCGGAGCGGTATTTTGGGGATTATCGTTAGTTTTATCTTTAAATATTGGAATAGTAAAATGAAACTGACTGCCGTGATTTTTGCCCCTAGATTCTGCCCAAATTTCGCCGCCCCAACCATTAACGATCTGACGACAGATAGCCAATCCTAACCCAGTTCCCCCGGCACTGCGTCGCAGGGCCCCCTCCTCTTGGTAAAAGCGATCAAAAACCTGTTCTAAACGATTGGGTTCGATCCCGCGTCCGGTGTCAGAAATCGTCACTTCTAGAGTTTTTGATTTTCCCAAAGCGACTTCGATCGAGACATTTCCCTCGCGACCGGTAAACTTACAGGCATTATCGAGAAGTTTGGAGAGTAATTCCACTAACCACTCGCCATCGGCTAAAACAAAGGGCAGATTAGGGGGGACAAGATTAATAATTTTTGGGTTTTCGTTGTCGAGATTGCGGGCGTGAACATGACTGATGGCTAATTCCACACATTCCGATAAGGATAAAGCTTCAGGATTCCAATTAACCCGGCCACTTTCTAACCTGGAAAGAGTTAAAAAATCTTGGATTAATTTACGCATTCGTTCCGCATCTTTCAGGGCAGTATCAAGCATAATTTGGCGTATTTCCGCCGGCATATCCGGTTCCGAGGCCAAACTTTCTAGACAGACTTGAATGGTGGACAGGGGGGTGCGTAATTCGTGGCCGGTAATGGCGACTAAATTAGAACGAGTGCGATCGAGGGCGGCTAATTGTTCATTTAAATCCTGTAAATTAGCGTAGGCTTCGGCTTGAATGAGGGCGACTCCGATTTGAGTGGCCACCGCATCCACCAGGGCGACATCCTCGCTTTTCCAAGTGGTGGTATAGGGTCCACAGTGATGCAGTTCCAACATTCCCAAGAGACGACTTTGGTAAAAAATCGGCACTAATAACCAAGAATAGATGGAACATTCCCGCACCAGATTTTGAATGGAATCCCCGGGGAGACGGGGATCGTGAATAGCGTCTTCGATTTTTAGGGATTCTCTCAATTCCAGCGCTTCCTGAAAAAGAGGATTATTTTTCAGAGGCCATTTTTGTCCTTTGATGGAACTAATGCCGGAGTTTAAAAATTCGTGTTCGATGGTGGCGTTAATGTCGGCTTCCTTACAACGATAGACCACGCAGCGACAGACTCCCAATCCCTGCCCCAATTTCCGCACTGCCACCTGGAGGATATCTTCCGGATCGAGGGAACGACGGATCGCCGCTGTTACCGAGTTGATCAGTCTTTCTTTGTGTTCTTTCGATGCCAGGGAACGATTGGCTTTCAGCAGTTTATACTGTCCCGCTTGCAAATAAGTGACCAATCGCTGGACAAAGGGATCCGGTTCCTCTTGATGATCCCTGTCCGTCAGTTCACAGATCAGGTATTCTTCTTGAGCGCGCCTAATTTTGTCCGCCAGTTCGGGACGATAATCGAGAATATGATTTAAAAGAATTTGGGCGGCCTGTTGACTCACATGGCGATCACTCGTCCAAATCCCCTCAAAACGGCGATTATTATCCATAGCTGCCCTATTTTCCCCTTCGGCTACCAGATGGGTTCGTTCCCGACAGATCAAACAACTAGCATAATGGCGACCGATAACCACTAGATGCCATTCTTGGGCTAAACTGTCATCCGGTTGAAAAGCGATCGTCTCGTAAACGTCGGAACTATGCTTAAAATCGGTTTCTGGGGCGGACAAAACATAAACTTGCCCGCTTTTGTGGGCAATGCGTCGATAGCGATGGGCCTCTTGACGATAAAAGCGCTCACGCTGAAAACTGGCAATCACTAATGGTTGATCGTCTTCCGCTAAAACCTGATCCTCCATGGCGTGGGATAGCGCGGTCAGGGATGCTTTGAAGTACATCTGCGATCGCCATTGGGGGAGTAACTGCAACAGTTCTGTTAAAACAGAAGTTGATCTGCTCATCGATGATCTGTTTCGAGTCGAGTGTGACTAGCAAGCGCAATAGAGGGAACTAGCAATTTCTCCCTTGACCCTATCCTACAGGCTCAAGGGGACAAGAGGTGAGATCGTGATGGCCAGAAATTTAAACCGAGTGATGCCAAAAGTGAGCGAAATTATTCTAGTTAACTAGAGGTTGCTGAATAAATCTAAAAACCTTGTTGGGTAAGACTTTTAGACTTTTGGGAAATCAAAAAGTGCCAGCCATTGGTAGGGATCGAGGGGAAATTTTAGGGACTTTTTCCCTGAAAATTAGGGAATTTATCAGATGAAAAGGGGTACAACCCTACACCCTACACCCCACACCCTGCCACCACGAGAAACTTTTTGCCGCAAACCCTAACTAGATGTAGGCAACTTTCATTGCCCAAACGATCAGCGCAATAATACTGCCGATGACGATAATCGACGATATCGCCACTACTACCGGTTTATCGGCTCCCTCGAATTTCATAATGCCACGATTTAAGTCTGACATTGCCCTTAACTCCTTTTCATGAGATGGATGTGGAAAGTATGAGACACTTTAGGATCATAAATTAGCGAACTCTCATCTATCCGTGTTATTAGAAATTGGTATCATTCGGCTGTCTTTAATCATTCTAGGCGTTCTTTTCGCCCTTGGCCTTCTCCTGGAGGCTATTTTAAGAATTGTCTTCGGGTTCGGTAATCCGCTTATTTACAAAGCTGATGCCGAAATTGGCTATCTTTTGGCTCCTAATCAACAAACGCGCCGGTTTTCCAATTTTATCGCCGTTAATCAGTATTCGATGCGGAGCGATCCGATTACACCCCAACGGCCCCCGGAGACGACGAGAATCATGTTAATCGGTGATTCGATCGCTAATGGCTCCTGGTGGACAGATCAAAAAGAGACCATTGCTGCTTTAATCGCCAAAAATTTAGGACAGAATCTGACGGGTTCAGTGGAGGTTCTCAATGCTTCCGCTAATTCGTGGGGACCGCGCAATCAATTGGCCTATCTGCGACGTTTCGGCACCTTTGAATCTCAGGTGATTGTGTTATTAATGAACACCGATGATCTGTTCGCTTTAGCTCCTAGTTCGGCGGTGGTGGGACGAGAAATTAATTATCCCGCTCGCCGGCCGGCTTTAGCTTTAATCGAATTGTATGATCGATATTTTAAGCGTTATCCTCCCCTGCCACAAGTGCAGGAAGCGGGCGATCGAGTGGGCAATAATTTAACCGCTCTTGCCCAAATTAAAGCCCTTGCTCAGGCTAATCAATCCCCTTTAATTATCGCTATTACTCCCCTCATTCGCGAAGCTCAAAAACAGGGGCGAGATTATGAATTGAAATCCCGTCAAAGACTAGCGGATTTCACCAGCAACCAGCAGATTTTTTATCTAGATTTTCTGCCCATTTTTCAAGCCCATCCTACTCCTGATTCCCTCTATATCGATAATATTCATCTTAGTCGAGACGGTAACGAGTTAATTAGTCAAAAACTGACCGAGGCAATCAAAAAAGTCTTTTAATTAGGGTTGCCTGAAAAAGTTTGTTGCTGGGCGCATAATTCAGTTATCAGTTATCATTTATCAGTTAAGTAGGTAGGTATTAAAAACTTTCAGATCCCCCCGCCTATCGGCACCCCCCTTATCAAGGGGGGCAGGGGGGATCGAACCTCAAATACATTTTTAATATAATTATAACCAGCTACTTATCAGTTCACTGATTACTGTTTACTGTTCACTGTTTACTGTTCACTGAAAATACACCCCACTTCCCTAACAACCATACCAAAGCTTTTCTATCTGTTTTGCTAGGGCCAATAACTCAGAGCGATCGCTTGTATCCCTTAAGAGGGTGACATGGCCTAATTTTCGACCGGGACGGGATTTTTTACCATACCAAAAAACCTGAGCGCCGGGGATTGCCGCTAAAACTGCTCTTTTTTCGGCATAATCACCGTCACTATCCTCAAAACCCAATAGATTCACCATAACTGCCCCGGCAGATTTTAAATCCGTGGCTCCGAGGGGCAAATTAGCCACTGCTTGCAGTTGTAGGGCAAATTGGGAGGTAAGACAGGCAGAAAGGCTGTAATGACCCGAATTATGGGTACGGGGAGCGATTTCATTAATCAATACCTCTCCCTGCGGAGTGACAAATAATTCGATTCCGAAAACACCCACCGCCGACAAACTACTTAACAGATGATGGGCGATATGTTCGGTTTGAGACTGTAAAGATTGGTTAAGAGCGGCGGGAGCGATTACCCAGTGACAGACTTGCTCCTCTTGATGGGTTTCCACCACGGGATAGGTGACGATTTCCCCGGTTAATCCCCTAGCGGCAACGATGGCTAATTCGCGCTCGTAGGGAATATAAGCTTCTAACATCAAGTCAAGACGCTCTAATTGCGGCTTTTTGGCACTTAATTCTTCAGGAGTGCGGATAATAAAGGTTCCTTGACCATCATAACCGTGTCGTCGCGCTTTCAGCACTAGCGGAAAAGGATAATTTTCTAATTGGGATAAATTATCTATCGCCCAAAAATCAGGCACAGGCAACCCTAGGGAGCGCAAATAAGATCTTTGCTCGTATTTATCCAATAGGGGGCGCAGATTTGCCAAACTAGGATAGAATTGCACTCCTGTGGCCGCTAATTCTTCTAGGGCATCTAAATTAACAAACTCATTTTCAAAAGTGATCAGATCACAATGTTGAGCTAGTTTTTTTGTGCCTTCCGCGTCAGCTATTTCCGCGAAGACAACCTCGTCAGCTAAAGCAACGGCGGGATCGTCGGGGTGTGGTGTTTGTAAAATTAGAGAAATGCCTAATTTCTTGGCTTCCTGTGCCATCATCCAAGCTAATTGTCCACCACCAATAACACCAACCCTTGTTTGCATCATTGATCACATCCTAAAGATTCTGGAGTAGAGACGCCAGTTTTTGAGTTGACACCCTCGGCTCTTTCACAGAGATTTTTGATTTGTTGCGCGTCAAGCACTGCAAAACTAAAATCAGCACCGTTGATGTTTACTCCCTCGAAAATGGTACGCAGCATAATCGCTTCGGCAAAAATGGCATCGCTTAAATCGGAATTTTTAAAGGTACTCAGATAGGCTAAACCATTGGTTAAGTCCGCTCCATGAAAGTTGCCTTCGATGATAGAGGCTCCGTTAAACACTGCCCCGCGCAAATCGGCAGAGCTAAAGTTAGAATCTTGCAGATTAACGTTAGTAAATTGGGCAGATTGCAAATTTTGTCCCGAAAAATCCTTTCCTGTCAGATTCTGGTTTTCATAACTGGCATTGGCTCCTGTGACAGCAGCAGAACTGGCAGCTAAGGCATGGACAGGAGATAGGATAAATAGTAAGGCAAAAAAAGCGATCGCTAATCGAAAGATAGTCTTCATTGGCGGCAAATTCCATCAGTGGGCATTCTTGATTTTATAGCAGTAAGTCATCCGCCGTCAGCTTTTCGCCGGCCGCGAGAAATTGCTGGCACACAAACCTTTATAATAGCTGTCTAAGCTTATACTGCCATGCAATTGGGTCTAAACAAAAATATTTAAGCCACAGGCCCTGAGCTTTCAGCTAAATAAAGTAAAAGACAAAAGTTAATTACTTTTCTCTCTCCTGACTCCTATTTCTAAGGACAATTTCTGATTTATACAAGAGGTTTGATGGATACACCGCAACTTTTATTCAATGGTTTAGCCGTCGGCAGTATTATTGCTCTGGCTGCTGTTGGGTTAACCCTTACCTGTGGCATTTTGCGTCTGTCTAATTTTGCCCACGGCGATTTTATGACTTTGGGTGCTTACATAACTTGGGTGGTAAATGCTCAAGGGATTAATCTCTGGTTAGCGATGCTGGTGGGGGCAGCAGTGACAGCTATTGCCATGCTCATTGCCGAGAGATTATTATGGAAACCTATGCGCGATCGACGGGCTGAGCCTACCACTTTAATTATTATTTCGATCGGTTTGGCTTTATTTCTTCGCAATGGTATTTTAATGATCTGGGGCGGCAGTAATCAACGCTACGATCTGCCTGTGATGACCGCTACAGAAATTTTTGGTATTAAAGTAGCTTTTGATCGCTTGTTAGTCATTGGTTTGGCAATTATAGTTATTATTGCCCTCCATTTTTTATTACAAAAAACTAAGATCGGTAAGGCGATGCGTGCCGTAGCTGACAGCAACGATTTAGCTAGAGTAACTGGAATTAACGTCGAATGGGTTGTCTTCTGGACATGGATAATTACGGGAGTTTTAACTGCTTTAGCCGGAGGTATGTTCGGGTTAATTACCGGGGGAGTACGCCCCAATATGGGCTGGTTTTTAATCTTACCAATGTTTGCGGCCGTTATTTTAGGTGGTATTGGTAATCCCTACGGAGCGATTGCTGGGGCTTTAATTATTGGTGTTGCTCAAGAAATTAGTGTTCCCTTAATTGGTTCTGATTATAAATTAGCCGTGGCTTTATTAATTATGATCTTGCTGTTATTATTCCGTCCCCAAGGTTTATTTAAAGGCACGGTTTAACAGTTAACAGTTATCAGTTATCAGATGTGAGTTTTAAGTTATTTATTTATTTATCTTCATCTTTATCCCTGATTACTGATTACTGTTCACTGTTTACTGTTTACTGATCACTGATCACTGAAAAGCCCAATTTTTAATCCTGAATATATTCTTCCCCAGTGATTAAAGCGTATTCAGCACGGGTGAATTCTCGACCTAAATAAGCAGCATGATCGAACATAGTAATCGGACAAGGTTGGGTTTCTTCGATCACTTTTACGGCTAATTCTTTGGCAGTCCTGGCGGTGTAAATAGTCTCAGGATTGCGATCAAGTTTTTGCCTAACACCGATAACTTTTCCCGTTTCTGGATCGACGGCTAAACCTTTTTCGTTGATAATATTGCTGTAATGTTTGGCACAGATTAACCCAGCTTCTCGATCAAGATAAATAATAAAATATCCTGCGGGATCGAGAGCGATCGGACGTTTAGAAAGTTGATGATCAATAGCTGCGATTTGGGATTTTAATTCGCTCATTTTCTTGACAAAATCACTTAAGTAGTCGTGCAAAATTAATTTCCTAGTCGAGACAGGAGACAGGCTTCGGCCGTGAGCTTTTGCGTTCGACCGAGCGTTCGACAAAAGCTCACGCGGCGGTTCGACAGGCGGTTCGGCTGAGCTCACCGTCGAAGCCTCACCGTCCGCTCGACTGAGCTCGCCGAACGTCCGAAGTCTCACGCCGAGGTCCGAACGGAGACAGGAGACGGGAGACGGGAGACGGGAGACAGCTATTAGGGATCGGATTTGAGTTTTCAGTTCACTGTTTCCTCACACCAGAAGTCTGACGGAGTAGTGGCTTAGATGTGTAATTAATTTTGCTTAGGTACTTAAATATATAGTTGAAAGCAAGAGCAAATTATATCACATACCATCATCCTTGTCCTCTGGCAACATGAGGATAAACGAGGATAAACTCAGAAAAACAGGCTCTTCGGTAATTGTTATGCAAATAATTAACTTAAAATAAAATTCGATAAGAGTGCCTACGCTCAAAAATAGCTAAAATCCATACAGGGAAAGACTTAAGACACAAACAGGTTAATACCAAAAGATAGACAATCGAGTTAAGATTTGATATAATCGCCAAAAACCAGAGTATTTTACTTATGATACTTGACAAATTTTTGAACCTAGAAGGAACCTCTATTCAAGGCTATGTACACCTAGAAAATATCGGTATAGTTTTCCGAATTGAATCGAAAAATAAAAAAGCAACGGCTCGACTGAGCTCGCCGAACGTCCTGTCTTCGTTGTGGGTTAGAGAGCGATAAACTACACCAAAATCATCGACATTTAGTCAAAGATTTACCGCTCTCAGGCCAATCAGTGTACCTACAAGTTAATCGTCGTCAATTTAAGTGCGATAATTGTCAGAAACCCTTTAGCGAAGAGTTAGATTTTGTCGCCAGTAAACGAACCTATACGAAAAGACTAGCCGAGAATATACTTGAACAATTAAAAGAAGGAGATATTTTAAATGTTAGCCGAAGAAATGACGTAACGGAAGAAGAGATTCAAAGAATGCTAGAGGACATCGCTGAAGAAATTACAGAGGCAGACCTATCGAAATTAAAAAGACTAGGAATTGATGAAATCGCTCTAGTGAAGGGACAAAAAAATTACTGTGCAGTTTTAGTAAATTTAGATACGGGAAAACTAATAGCTATTCTAGAGAAGCGAACACAAGAGGAGTTGAGAAAAACGCTTACAGGCTGGGGAAAAGAGGTATTAGAACAAATTGAAGAAGTGAGCATAGACCTTTGGCTAACCTATAAAAATTTAGTGAAAGAATTGATACCATCGGCATAAGGGTTCCATCCCTTATAACCCCCGTCCATTGCATAACACAAACCGAAGAACCCAGCTTATTAGCGCTTGGGAGAACTGAAAAAACAGTTTTATCAAGGACGGGAATTATTGCCGAGAAATACTGGTAAAAAGGGATAAAGCTCCAGAAAAAGAGCGGAAGTTAGCGAACTGGTTCCTCGCTATCCACTTTGGGGGTTGGGTTTTGGGGAGATTGCTGAAGTTCTTGCCAGCGAGTTTCTGCCAGTTGTTTTTGTGTTTGCACTTCTCGGTCATTGGAACGATAACGAAGTGATTCTTGATAAGCTTGAATCGCTCGCTCGTATTGACCGAGTTTAAACCAACTATTGCCTAAACTTTTCCAGGTTTCGGGGTTATCTTTTTGTCTTTGAATCGCCTGTTGATAGGCATTTATGGCTTGAGAATTGTCGCCTAAACGATAGTAAGCGTTACCGATACCGATAAAAACTTCGGCTTTTTGGGAAGAAATACGGCGAGCTTTTTCGTAGGATGCGATCGCTTCTTGAAATCTTTCCATTTGATGAAGTAATGCCCCTTGATTTAACCAGGCTTGATAATAATTAGAATTGGCTTGGGTTGCTTGAGTAAATGCCTCCAAAGCTTCTGAATTGCGGCCTAATTTTTGCAGAATAATCCCTTGACTATAGTGAGCTTGGGAAAATTGGGGATTAAATTGTCCGGCTTTGCTATAACTTTCTAAGGCATCATTAATTTTATTTAATTGATACAAACTATTTCCTTTTTGATACCAAATTAAGGCATTATCTGACTCAATTGCTAGAGCCTGATCGTAGGCTTTAACTGCCCCTTCATAATCCTCAAGATTTTGTAATGACCAACCTTTTTTATACCATATTTTGGCATCATTTTTTTGAAAAGTTAACAATTTTTCAAGAGCTTTTTGGGCGGCGGAATATTGTTGCAGTTCTAGATAAATATCGGCTTTACCTTGCCAAGCTTGACTAGCAGCAGGATTAAGAGATAAGACCTGCTCAAAACTTTCTAAAGCCTCCTGATTTTTGCCTAATTTATCTAAAGCTTCCCCGCGACCGAGCCAAGCTTGCCAAGCGGAATCTGGGTTAATTTGAATAGCTTTTTCGTAGGTATTTAAAGCTTCCGAGTATCTTTTTAAAGCCAATAAAGCATCGGCTTTTCCTTGCAATGCCTCAAGATAATCGGGATTAATTTTTAAGGCTTGACCATAGGAATTAAGGGCATCAGTATAACGTTTGAGTTGATAAAAAGTCTGACCTTGTTGATAGTAATTAATAGAATTACGGGAATTTTGCCAATAGTCAAAACCCAGATAAGCACCAGCTATTAAACCAATTGTCCCAGAGACAAACAAGATTTTTGTTAGCCAAGATTTCCCTTGACGAGCAACTTGACTTTGAGATTTCACTGCCTGGGTAATTTTCGGATCGAGATGATGAATTTTTCCTAATTTTCTCAGAGCGATTAATGCTTCACTGGCGCTGGTATAACGCTGACGAAAATCATAGCAGATCATGCGATCGATAACATCACTAAACTCGGCGCTAGTCATGGCCAAATGTTGCCAGAGAATTTCCCCCGTGCGAGCATCCAAGGGAATATCTTGGGGAGCTTTACCGGTTAAAGCTTGTAATCCAATCATACCAGTGGCATAGATATCGCTACTAAAACGGGGATAACCTTGGGCCTGTTCACTAGGGAAATAACCCGGGGTACCGATAGCGACTGTAGAAACGGTTTTACCTTCTTTAACTACTTGAGTGCTAATTTGTTTGACAGCACCAAAATCAATTAAAACCAATTGATCATCTTGGCTGCGACGAATAAGATTGAAGGGATTAACATCGCGATGGATCACCTGTTTTTGATGGACAAATTCGAGAATTGAGAGAATTTCTATTAATAAAGCCACTACTTTCTCTTCATTTTGCCTATAGACACCGGCAGTAATTTCTGTGGCTAAATCTTCCCCTTCAATGTATTCTTGCACGAGAAAAAATTGCCCATTTTCCTCAAAATAAGCAAATAAACGGGGAATATGGCGATGATTGCCCAATTCTTGCAGGATTTTCGCCTCGGTTTCAAAGAGTCGTCTAGCGATGGCTACAGTTTCGGCATTCCGGCACTGGGGTTGAAATTGTTTGATCACACAGCGATTTTGATTGGGTAACTGGCGATCGCAGGACAAGAAAGTCTGTCCGAATCCCCCTTTTCCCAATTGACGGATAATTTGGTAGCGATGACTAAGGATTTTTCCGGCAGCGAGTTCCATAGACGATGGCAATCCAAGGTTTTTTACTATTCTAGGCTTTTCGGCTCTCTTTTGCGGTCGCTGGACAAAACGCAGAAATTCCCCTATTCTACTTTTTTCCCTATAGAGAGGGAAAAAATTCCCTGTGGAGGGGACTGACATGACAGACAGAAAAAAATAATCTAGAAACAGAGAAAGTTCACTGTTGTTTTTTGAGAGGATAACCGCTATGTCTATCAATCCTGGTACTAGAGCCGGCACAGCTCTACTGATTACCCTGCTGATGGGGTCGATGTCCGGTACTTTTCCCGTCCTCGCTCAAAGTAATATTAATCGGCAACGTCTCATCGCCCAACAAATCTCGATTCCAGCCGGAACAGTTATCCCTTTGAATTACGAGAAAGCCGATAAAATTTTAGTTTCTAAAAGTGATGTTATTCCTCTGACTTTAACCGTAGCCAGAGATATTCGTGATCGGAATGGGAGTGTGGTGATTGCAGCAGGAAGTGAAGTCAAGGGTACTTTAGAAGCGGCAGGCCGAGGTGTGCGCTTTATTGCCGATGAAATTGCCCTCGATGGGGGCAATCGCACCATTCCCCTCAATGCCACTTCCCGATTAATTACTACCACTGAAACCGTGCGTAAAGGGGCAAAAACTCAAGATATCTTAGCGGGAACCGTCGCCGGTGCGGGGGCAGCCACAGCGATCGCTGCTCTTACAGGCGATCGCAAGATCGAAGTTCTCGATGTTTTAGCGGGGGCAGCCGTGGGAACCCTTGCGGGATGGGGTTTACCGACGGCGGGAATTGTCGGTGGTAGTTCCGCGCAGTTATACTCTGTTAACCCCGATCGAGATTTAAATATTACCCTGCAATCGCCCCTAGTGATCAGAGATTAGTAAACGGCAAACCATCACCAAATCCGCCAGCAGACGGATTTGGTGTCAACCATAGATTTAATCGGAGCGATCGATTTGTTAGATTTTTAATAGTCGGTCTGTCAACCGATAGACAGAAACAGTTAAAACATCAGAATTCAGAGATCAAAGTATGAAACTTCCTACAGGGTTACGGCGAACTATTACCCATGCTTTGGCAACTTTTCTGGGAGTTATGCTCGGTTTTAGCAGTTTAGCGGCGGTAAATGCTCAAAATCTGCCCACTGCTGCCACCGATCTGGCCAGAATCCCCCCGGAGATGACGGCGGAAAGTTTTGTCGCTAAGGCAGTGGCCCGCACGGGTGCGGCAGTGGTGCGAATTGACACCGAAGCGATCATTACTCGTCCCAATAGCCCCTTTTTTGATGATCCTTTTTTTCAGGAGTTTTTTGGGGAACAGTTTCGTGTTCCCACCCAGCAGCGAGTGGCGGGCCAGGGATCGGGTTTTATTATCGATGGCAATGGTTTAATCTTAACTAACGCCCATGTGGTCGATAATGCCGATAAGGTAACGGTAACTTTAAAAGATGGTCGTAGCTTTAAAGGAGAAGTACGCGGTACTGATGAGATCACTGATTTAGCCGTGGTGAAAATTAATTCCCAAGGGGAAAATTTACCTGTGGCCGTCCTCGGCAATTCCGCATCCATACAAGTGGGGGACTGGGCGATCGCTGTAGGCAATCCCGTCGGTCTAGATAATACGGTAACTTTAGGAATTATTAGCACGATCGGGCGATCGGCGGCTAAGGCGGGTATTCCCGATAAACGCATTGATTTTATCCAAACTGATGCCGCTATTAACCCGGGTAATTCCGGCGGTCCTTTACTCAACGCCCAAGGGGAAGTCATCGGTATCAATACGGCGATTCGTGCTGATGCCATGGGCATCGGTTTTGCCATTCCCATCGACCGGGCCAAACAGTTACAAGCAACCCTAGAATCAGGTCAAAAGGTGGCCCATCCCTATATCGGTGTGCAGATGGTTAACCTAACTCCCGATTTAGCCCGGGCTAATAATCAAAACCCCAATTCTCCCATGATCGTGCCGGAAGTGTCGGGAATTTTGGTGGTGAAAGTCCTACCCAATACCCCCGCCGAAAAAGCCGGGATCCGTCGCGGGGATGTGATTGTCAAAGCTAATAATCAACCGGTTAGCGATGGCACTGAGTTACAGGAAATGGTGGAAAAAACTGGAATCGGTCAATCTTTACCCCTCAGAATTAGAAGGGGGGAAAGGGCGATCGATCTCACCGTAATCACCGCCCAAATGTCAAATCAGTAATCAGTAATCAGTAATCAGTTATCAGTTATCAGTTATCAGATGTAAGTTTTCAGTTCACTGTTTACTGTTCACTGAAAATACTCCCCATCACCAAATCGGTTTTTTTCCTTGAGAGAGTTCTCGGTTTTTCCTCTCGCCCCTATAATCTGTGTGTAAATTAGCTTTATTTCTTTGCGAGGATAATAACTATGGATCCGGCTCAAGTTAGCAATTAAATGTACTTTATCAGGGATTTAGCGATCAGCTTCGGGGCGAAATTAATCGGGGCGATCCTACTCTGGTTTATCGGTAAATGGTTGATTAATCTAGCGGTTAATCTGCTCAAAACCAGTTTGGCCAAGGGCAACGTCGATCCTACCATCATTAGATATATCATTTCTTTCATCCTCATTGTCCTGCAAGTTGTCCTGATCGTGGCGATTTTGGGCTTTTTTGGCGTTGAAACCACTTCTTTTGCCGCACTTTTAGCCGCTACTGGTATTGCGATCGGGGCTGCCTGGGGGGGGCTGTTGGCCAATTTTGCCGCCGGGGCTTTTTTAGTTATGTTCCGTCCCTTCAAGGTGGGCGATTTTGTCTCTGCGGGAGGTATAACTGGCACGGTGGACGAATTGGGTTTATTTGCCACTACTATTAACACTCCTGACAACATTAAAACTGTAGTCGGCAATAACAGCATTTTTTCTGGGAATATTCAAAATTTTTCCGCTAATCCCTATCGTCGTGTGGAGTTGACCGCTCAATTAAGTCACGGGGTAAATGTCCCAGAAGCGATCGCTCTGTTAAAGGATAAAATTAGCCGTATCCCCAATGTTTTGACTGATCCCGCTCCCGATGTGGAAATTTTAGAATTTAATCCCTCCGGATTTCTCTTAGCAGTACGTCCCTATTGCAGTAACGATAACTATTGGCAGGTCTATTTTGACAGTAATAAGGTTATCTATGAATCCTTCGGTGAAGCGGGCTATCCTATTCCTGCTACCCACACGGTTTTACACAATCAATAGGGTTTGCTTTAAAGACTATATTTCTGGAAAATTATTCAAAGAGGGCGAAGGCCTGAGAGGGGGACAAGCGAGCTAGAAGGTAGATAGGGCAAGCGATATTGCTCTTTGTCCTTTGATGTAATCCTTCAACCGATAGCGGCTAATTTGCATTAGCTCTTCTATATTTTTTTGGAACATTTGATGTAGCTGGAG
>NZ_JADBTR010000028.1:0-22819 GCF_020246065.1 Microcystis sp. M144S2 | reverse complement strand
TAAAAAAGGTTTTTGGGCTAAAAAAGCCTAAAAATATTATCCAACAAGGTTTTTAGATTTATTCAGCAACCCCTACTTAATTCATAGGCTGCTTTTTTGGGAATATACAGAATAGGCTTTTTTTGTCTAAAAAGCACTAGGTTGGGTCAAGCAATAATAACTTTTGTCTGTCAAATATTAGCGACGCTTGAGGGAAACCCAACCACACCAATGTCGTCAAGAATGTTGGGTTTTGCTCAAACCATTGAATCGAGCAGTTTTCTCCTAATTATTAAATCGCTCAACCAAACCTACAAGCTTCTATCTGATAACTGATAAGTACCTAAGCAAAATTAATTACACATATTTAACCACCTCTTGCCTCCTGCCTTTTGCCTATCTTCACTAGGAAATTAATTTTGCACGACTACTTAACTGATAACTGATTAAGACTTCACTCCCAGATTAAAGAAAATCGTTCCCCGACGCACAGAATTTTCGCTACCTTGGCTGCTAATAGTAAGAGAACGCAGATTATTAAATAAAGGCTTAATCGACAATTCTAACACCCGCACGATCGGGAATTTTGCCTCGATTACCGGTTGCAATTGTCGCCAATCGACGTAAAAATAACCATCATTTTCTGCGGGTAGAGCAGTAATTGCCTGTCGAAACTTACCACTGCTTAAGATGGGGTTTTTCTGTGCAGATAAAGCTAAACCCATCGCTTCCACAGAACTAGCGATAATTTCATAATTATCGACTCTAGTATGCACTCCCGTCACGATCGTTTCTAGTTGCGCTTTTCCCCCCGGGACCGCCGTGGTTAACTTTGTCCAAGCTGTCACCGTTCGATCGAGTAAAGGCAGATTAACCACATTATAGCCGCGACTGCGGGCCAACTCATCCAAATGCTCGATCGCACTGTCCACCTCTACCCCCATCACCCGTTCCCCTAGAAAAACACTATCGGGTTCCATCCCCTTTGAACTAGGCACGAGAGCGAGGCTATATTCGCCTCTAACCCAGCTAAAAACGTCTTCAGGCAAATTTAAACCTAAAGGCGACTGGAAGCGGTTTAAGACCTGTGTTATTAATTCCTGTAGGGGACTATCTGCTTCTAACCCCTCCTCTACCTGAGTCCAAAAACGATTTAAATCCCGACTAGCGGCGACTAAAAGGCTATTTTCGCCGATAAAAGATAATGCTCCCACGGGACTAGATAAAATTGGTGCTTGGTCATCCTGTCCTAAGACTCCAATTAAGGCGGTTTGGGCGACTATTCCCCCGGATTTGAGGGTAAAAGCCGTGGCTAATCGTTGTTTTGCTTCGGGACTCTCCGGGACGGGTTGATTCGCAATCCAAGCCGATAACGGAGGTAAATTGCCGTAAACTATAGCTATACGCGGTTCGGTGATATTTTTGAGGGCTTCTCGGTAATCAGGGCTATTTTTTAGGTTTAAATCCGGTACTTGCACGTTATTAAGGGCCTCGCGCAAAACCTTGATATTATTGGCAAAAAGCACCGTATCACCCACCACGGCACTAGCGAGAAAACGATTATTATCTCCTGCGGTCAAGGGACGTTGATAAATCAGGTTAACTCCCTTGTAGAGTTCAAAAACAAGGTCAAATTTGCCCGAAACCGCCTGTTTTGAGTAGGAAGCTTGCAGAAATTCCTTAGCGCGTTCACCATCTTTACTTTGAATTGCCAAAAGATAACCCGGTTGGATACCATTATCGGTATCGCGATCGAAATCTAGGGAAGTAACAGCGAGGGTAATTTCCTCCCCTAACCAAGGTTTGATTTCCTTTTGATAATTTAATCCCGTTTTACCGAGCAGACTTTTTTCTAAATCCTTAATTTCTTGGTGCGAACGTCGTCGATTAGCCGGTGTAGCGATTAATTGACCAAAAGACTCTAAACGTTCGGGATTGACCAGCAAGGATACCATAACCGGGGCCTGTTTCGGCACAAAAATCGCCGCCATCGGTTCCCGCAGCACCCCACCTTTGAGCAAAGACAGAGGACTATCGGCGAGAATCCAAGCAAAACTGGCTGTAGCGACTACTAGGAGAATGATTACCGTCGCACCTAAAAGATAGAAAAACGATCGCAATTTCACAACCTTGTCCCGAGATGAACCATTAGCTATTTTAAGCCAGCAAATGACCCAAGAATTTCGATCGCTACAATTCTTACCAGACTGACAACGGATAACTCGCCACCGATAACTAATTTTTACCAGCCTTTTTCCGCTTGAGCGAGGACATAGTTAGCTACAGTTTCGATATCTTCAGCGCTGAGACGACCACCGAAAGCAGGCATCGCCCCCATACCTTTGGTAACTTGGGTAACGATAGCTTCAACGGAATCTTTGCCGTATTTAACTAAATCTTCTTTTTTCAGGGTTTTAGCGGCATTAACCACGTTTTTACCGCCCATGTGGCAGGAAGCGCAGTTAGCACTGAAAATCGAAGCCCCATCAGCTAAAGCCGGACGAGCCATACCGAAAGTAACCACAGCCAAGAGTAAGCACAGGGAAATTAATAGTCTTTTCACGATTGGTTCTCCTCTATTTCTTAAGAAATTCCCCAACCATGGTCAGAAAAAACCGGTTTTCTTGTCAAAAGACAAGCTGTCAAACTTGGTGTAGAATTAATTCATGGGACAGTTAAAAGCAAACTTTTACTTTTTTGTCAAAAGACAGGCTGTCAAACTTGTCATCTTCCCTCGTGTAAAGGATTAACAAGCATGAAAAAATTAGGTTTATTGTTCGCTACCGTGGCGCTAGTCGTCTCTAGCTTCTTCTTCAACACTGCCTCCGCTGCTGCGGAAACCTTCACGGTTAAGATGGGCGGTGATGCAGGTACACTACAATTTGATCCCCCCGCCCTCACTATTAAAGCAGGAGATACGGTGAAATGGGTCAATAACAAACTTTCTCCCCATAACATAGTTTTCGATAGCACCAAGGTTCCCGAAGCCCAGGCTGCTAAATTATCCCATAAAGGTCTGGCTTTTTCCGCCGGTGAGTCCTTTGAAAGCACTTTCAGCGAACCGGGTACTTACACCTACTACTGCGAACCCCATCGCGGTGCTGGTATGGTCGGAACGATTACCGTTGAGTAATTATCCGATTTTAGCCAAAAATAACTCGCGGTTAACTGCCGCGGGTTGTTTTTTTGGGGTGTGGGGTGTGGGGTGTGGGGTGTGGGGTGTGGGCTTCGGCCGTGAGCTCAGCCGAACGGGTGTGGGGTGTGGGGTGTGGGGTGTGGGGTGTGGGGTGTGGGGAGAACAAAGATGCCTTTTGTCTTTTGTCTTTTGACTCCTGAAATATAAAGTCTCGGTTACAAAACTGACTTCTGAGTAATTCTCACCCCACCATAGAAACAGAAGCCCGTAGGAAAATCAGCCATGAAAGAACACGATGTCGTTATAGTGGGCGGTGGGTTAGCAGGATGCCGCGCCGCCTTAGAAATCAAACGCCTCAACCCGACTATCGATGTTGCTGTCGTTGCCAAAACCCACCCAATTCGTTCCCACTCCGTCGCTGCCCAGGGAGGTATCGCCGCCGCTCTGCAAAACGTTGACCCCAAAGATAATCCCAAGGCCCACGCCTACGATACCGTCAAAGGTTCCGATTTTCTGGCTGACCAGGATGCGGTGGATATCCTCACCCAAGAAGCCCCCGAAGTTATCATCGAATTGGAACATCTAGGCGTGTTATTCTCCCGTCTCGAAGATGGACGCATTGCCCAAAGAGCCTTTGGCGGTCACAGCCATAACCGTGCCTGTTACGCCGCCGATAAAACCGGTCACGCCATGCTGCACGAATTAGTCAGCAATTTACACCGTAATCAGGTAAAAATCTACGATGAATGGTATGTTTTACGCCTTATCCTCGAAGAAGGTACGGCCAAAGGGGTGGTTATGTACCAAATCGCCACCGGACAGTTAGAAATCCTTCGGGCAAAAGCAATTATGTTCGGGACGGGGGGCTATGGTCGCGTTTATAACACCACCTCCAACGATTTCGCCTGTACGGGGGACGGTTTAGCATTATCGGCCAAAGCGGGTATTCCCCTAGAAGACATGGAATTTGTCCAATTTCACCCCACTGGACTCTATCCCGTCGGTGTTTTAATCTCGGAAGCGGTCCGGGGTGAAGGTGCTTATTTAATCAATAGCGAAGGTCGTCGTTTTATGGAAGACTACGCCCCCTCGCGCATGGAATTGGCACCCCGGGACATCACTTCCCGGGCCATTACCCTAGAAATTCGCGCCGGCCGGGGGGTAAATCTGGACGGTAGCGCCGGGGGTCCCTTTGTCTATCTGGATTTACGCCATTTAGGCCGGGAAAAAATTATGAGTCGCATTCCCTTTTGTTGGGAGGAGGCCCACCGTCTCGTCGGTGTCGATGCGGTAGAGGAACCGATGCCTGTACGTCCTACAGTTCACTATTGTATGGGCGGCATTCCCGTTAATACCGATGGTCGCGTTCGCTTAAGTGCCGATACCCTCAGCGAAGGCTTTTTCTCCGCCGGGGAATGTTCCTGTGTCTCCGTCCACGGGGCCAATCGTTTGGGCAGTAATTCCCTGTTAGAATGTGTGGTCTATGGGAGAAGAACTGGCAAATCGATCGCTAAATACGTCGAAAAACGCGCTTTTCCCGTCTTTAATCCCGATATTTACCTTCAGGATGCTAAAGAGGAAATCACCGCTTTATTGACCAAAAAAGGCACGATTCGCATCGGTCAACTACGTCAGCAATTCCAAGACTGTATGACCCAACATTGCGGCGTTTTTCGCACCGAAGCGACCATGCGCGAGGGAATTAAACAAATCGGCGAATTAAAGCGCCAATACGAGCAGATTTACCTCGATGATAGGGGGGATTGCTGGAATACGGAACTAATCGAGGCCTGGGAATTACAAAGTCTCATGGTGGTGGGGGAAATTATCCTCACCTCTGCCCTCAATCGTCAAGAAAGCCGAGGGGCCCACTCCCGCGAAGATTTTCCCCAACGGGATGACCAAAATTTCCTTCAGCATACCCTCGCCTATTATTCCCCCTCCGGCATCGATATCGACTATATGCCCGTGGTAATTCAGGATTTCACCCCCGTGGAACGTAAGTATTAACCTCTGGTCGGACGGTAAATGTAAAGGAATATTACAAACTCCTTGGCATTTACCGAGATTTAGTTCTATACTAGATAAAGCAACGCGGGATAGAGCAGTCTGGTAGCTCGTCGGGCTCATAACCCGAAGGTCAGTGGTTCAAATCCGCTTCCCGCCATTACTAATAAAGCCAGTTGTAAATAGATCGGAACGTGATAGGCTTCAAACAGTGCCAGAAATTTATCACATAAAGCCATTAAACGGGAATCTAGATCAGAAGCGATCGGTTTATTAATATCGGGGCTAAATTCCCGATAAACTGGCACATTCGGCCGAGTTGCTAGAATAGGATCGGCTTTGCTCAAATAGACAAGAACACGCCATGTCAGAAGCTATTACGATCGCCGATATTTACAAACTGTTTGAAAGAACCGAGGCTCAATTTGCCGAGTTCCAAAAAGAAGCCGAGCGCCGCAATGTTGAAGCCGAACGCCGCAATGCCGAGGCTGAACAACGAAATGCTGAGGCTGATCGCCGCAGTGCTGAAGCCGATCGCACGATGGAAGAATTGAAAAAGCTGGTACGAGCCACCACCGAAGCCGTCAATAACTTAACTACCCCTTTGCGTCTTTTTATAGAAGAAATGGTAGAGCCGGCGGTTGTGCAGTTATTTCAAGAACGGGGGATTGATGTCACCCAAACCATGAGTCGTTTAAAAAGTAAACGTCCCGGGGCAGCGATGGAAATTGATATTCTGGCGGTGAATGGCAGTGAGTTAGTGGCGGTGGAGTGTAAATCTCGACTCTCGAAGGATGATGTAGATGACTTTCTTGATCGATTACAGCGATTTAAGTTAGCCTTTCCCCAATTTCGAGACTTTCAGGTTTATGGTGCAGTAGCGGGGATTGAAATCGATCAGGGGATAGATAGTTATGCTTATCGGCGCGGTTTATTTGTGATTAAGCAATCAGGAGAAACGGTTAAAATCATCAACGATGTTCAGTTTCAGCCTGTGGGTTTTGCTTAACTAACAATGGGCGTATTAAAATTAGTTATTCCTTTGGAATCGAGAACAATCAAATAAATGCGATCACCGATTCATTGATACGGCGGTTTAAGCAAACGTTATTCTTTTTTGGGAAAAACTGTATCATTAGAAAAAAATCAAGAGGTTTTTGTTGATGGAACCACTCTTAGTGACTTTGATAACTTGGGCCACGAATATTGCTCCCTTGGCTGGTGCTGCTATTGCCACAGGTTTTTTAGGCAAGACTGGGGAAAATCTTAACGATTCCTTGTTGGCGACACTGCAACGCAAATTTCCTACCTCGCCAACCTTAAAGTTATTAACCGCAGGCAAAGCACCTGAAGTTGAGCAAGCCGTCATTGACTTGGAACCTGTATTAGCTGATTCGGAAGTTACAGAATTATTAACGGAAATGCGGGCGTTGATGAGCAGTAACCAGGTATTAGCCGCTAAGTTAGCCGCAACGGAAAAACAGATTCGCAATACTCAAATTAACAAGGATCAATCCCAGGGTTATCAATTCAACAAAAATGTTGAAGCTAAATTTTTGGGGGGAAACCATAACCATTACTATCCCAGTGACAATAACAAAGAGCATTAGCTGGAGTCGTCTGGTAGGGAACAGACAAAGTTAGCCCCAACGCAATCAGCAACCCTAAATACCACACCTCCGCCAGTAGATGAATGGCAGGGACGACAGGATGAAATCAAGGAACTACAAACCGCCCTCAGCAATGACAAAGTACACTTAATCGGGATAACCGCCGCAGGAGGCTATGGGAAATCGGCTTTAGCGGTGAAGTTCAAAGAGAAGTTAAACCCTCATTGGCGGGTGTTATGGGTTAGTTTTAGGGAGCGTTATTCAGTAGCGCAATTTGGCCGCTGGTTATTAGAAAATTTGGAGCAACCCTACGATGAAAAATGGAACGATGAGACGTTAATTCAGCAGATGATACGGGGACTGAGTATCTCACCTTGTCTGTTGATTCTCGACAACTTAGAAACAGTAGTTCAGACGGCGGGAGATTCAGTTTATAGGCAATTTTTGAGCCGTTGGTTGGGGTCGGGAAACCAGAGTAAAATCCTGATTACCAGTCGGGAACAGCCGAGTTTTGTAGCCAATTTAACGCGGCGTTGTCATTGGTTGCGCCTGGGGGGATTAGCAGAAGCGGACGCAATCGAGTTGGTGAGGGTGGATTACGGTTTGACAGGAACTAATCAAGAATTAGCCGAATTTGTCCACAAGATGGGACGACATCCTCTCTTAATGCAACTGGTTTGTAGTTGGATGAGTGATGAATTTGGCGAAGGGGTTTCTGTCACCGAGTCGCAAAATTTAGGCTTAAATATGTTTGATGTGGAAGGTTATCACCGCGACACGGAAACCTGTGTCAGAGAAGTGATTACCGCCAGTTTAGCGCGATTATCGAAAGAGTTTAGGGAGAGTTTAACGCGGTTGTCGGTACTGCGGGAGAATTTTGATGACAGGTTAGCCCAGGGGTTAATTCCAGAAATAACTGACAAAAATTTACGACATTTTGCTCGTTTATCTTTATTACAAGAATTTCCCCCCGAATACAATGTAAAACCGCGACAGTTTCAGTTTTTGCCTTTAATTTCCATGGTGGTGCAAGATCAAGCAAATCCTGAAATATTGCGATCTGCCCATCAATTAGCCTTAAATTATTATTTAGCTCATTTACCTGTCCCTCCCTGGGAATCCTTGGAAGATTTGAAGGAATATTTAGAGGCGTTTCACCATGCAGGGGAATTGGGAGAATGGCAGTTAGCTTACGATATTTTGAATGAGGATCGAGGAGGAGAAGAGAAAGATAAATCGGTTAATAGTTTTTTAGATTTACAAGGATTTTATCGTAAGCAAGCAGAACTTTATGAGCAAATTATTGCAGGGAGTCAACGGGAACAAGTTTGTTATCGTAACTCGTTAAGTTATTTGGGAAGTTGTTATCGTTCCTTGGGACAGTACGAAAAAGCGATCGCATTCAACCAGCAATGTCTCGACATCAGTAAGGAAATGGAAGATTGGCAAGGGGTGGCAATTTCTTTAGGCAATCTGGGATTTTGTTATAAGTCGTTAGGGAAGTATGACAAGGCGATCGCCTATCACCAGCAATATCACGACATCAGTGAAGAAATCGGCGATCGGCGAGGGGTGGCAATTTCTTTAGGCAATATGGGTAGTTGTTATTACTCGTTAGGGCAGTATGAAAAGGCGATCGCCCTCAACCAGAAAGATCACAACATCAGTAAGGAAATCAGTAATCGGCAGGGGGTGGCAAGGTCTTTAGGCAATCTGGGAGTTTGTTATGACTCGTTAGGGGAGCATGAAAAGGCGATCTCCCACTTCCAGCAATTTCACGACATCAGTGACGAAATTGGCGATCGGCGAGGGGTGGCATTTTCTTTATATAACATGGGTGAAGCATTGATTAAACTAGAACAATACAGCGAAGCAGAAAGCAAAATTCAAGCATCCTTAGTTATTTCCCAAGAGATTAATTTTAAATATTTAACCGCCCATAATTTAAGAGTTCTTGCCGAAATCTTCCACAAAACTAATCGCCCTGAACTTGCCCTCAGCCATTGCCAAGAAGCGCTTGAATTATGCCAAGAATTGGGGATTCCGTTGGTTAAAGACTGTGAGGAATTGTTAGGGCAAATTCAGGCTACATTAGAAGGAGATTAGAAATCCTTGATCACCTATACCAACCATGAAAATTAAAGCAATTCTCAAAATTTAACTCTTTATCCAAATAGGAGAAATTTCATGAGTACCACCATCAATCTTAAAATTACGTTTGAATCTCTAACTGAAGCGATTAAATCCCTTGACTTAACGCAAAAACAACAATTATTAGAAATACTAGAACAACAAATTTTTCAAGCAGAAGAAACTTCCTATCAAGACGACGAGGAAACCTTAGCAGAACTTCAACAAGTTCGGGATGAATATCAATCAGGCGACTATGTGACCCTTGAACAATACTTGAGCAAGGATTAAATCACAATGGATTATAGTATTAAAATCTCTAAATCTGTACAAAAACAGATTGATGACTTACCTAATCCCATCAAAAGTCGTATTCTTGAAAAAATCAAAGATTTATCAATAGAACCGCGTCCCTCTGGTGTAGTTAAATTAAAAAATTCTGATTATGAATACCGTTTGCGTGTTGGTGACTATCGAGTTCGCTATGAAATTGATGACCCAAAACAGGCAATACTCATCTTGCAATGTAAACATCGAAGAGATGTCTATCGCTAATAATTTAGAAACATTGCGCTACTTCAAATCCAAATTGGTGTTTCTCGCCGAAATCGCCCACAAAACCAATCGCCCTGAACTTGCCCTCAGCTATTGCCAAGAAGCGCTTGAATTATGCCAAGAATTGGGGATTACCTTGGTTAAAGATTGTGAGGAATTGTTAGGGCAAATTCAGGGAAACTTAGGAGATTCAGACAATAACTTAAAGTAAACCTGAGAAAATTTCAGTTTTTATCTATAAAAAACAATGCCTGCCAAAGATATTTTCCATGACTGTGTAAAACACGCCCTAATCAAAGACGGCTGGACAATTACCCATGACCCCCTACGGATTCTTTTAGCAAGAGGTAAAAACCTGTTTGTTGATTTGGGAGCAGAAAGACTATTAGCCGCAGAAAAGGGAACAGAAAAAATAGCCGTTGAAATTAAGAGCTTTACTCGTCCCTCTGATATGAAAGACCTTGAATAAGCAGTTGGTTAATTTGTCGTTTATACCCATCTTTTAAGGCGTTATTATCCCGAATATAAACTATTTTTGGCTGTTAGCGAAAACACCTGCAAAACAGTATTTGAAGAAGAAGCAGGTCAAACCTTAATTGAAGATGGTATTATTCAGTTATTTAGTTTTGATCCCAACCAGGAGGTAATTGTACGATGGCTTCCTTAATTGCCCAATATCGGCAAATTATTGAAAAAACATTCCAAGATTATGCCGACTTCCTCGACACTGATCACCAAATCCAAATCGAATTAGTCCTAGATCAAACCCGCGATCGCTATTTATTGGTTGAAACAGGTTGGCAAAATGGTTATCGAATCTACGGAACCCTATTACATATTGATATTATTGATCAAAAAATTTGGATTCAACACGACGGAACTGAGGATGGTATTGCCGATGAATTAGTAGCTGCGGGAATCCCTCAAAACCAGATTATTTTAGCCTTTAAATCCCCTGAAATTAGACCCTATACAGGCTTCGCTGTCGCTTAACGTTCAAATATGATGGACAATTCTCAAAACCGCAATCACCCACCAAATGAATCACTATTAGAAGAAGATTAGAAACTCTTGATAACCCAAGTCAGCCATGAAAATCACCTACTTTCAAGATACGGATACTCTATACCTAGAGTTCAATAACAATCCCATTGTCGAGACTCAAGAAATCAATGAAAATACCTTGGTCGATCTTGATCAGCAGGGGAATATTTGTGCAATCACCTTGGAACACGCCAAAAGCTTAACGGATCTGAATGCTTTTTCCCTCGAAACTATTGTCGCGCCTCAATTAGCTTCAAGTTTATAAGAGTTGTCATAATAAAATTATTCTATAAACCTTGACGTGATATAATATATATGACATTTGGGCGCAGATTCCTTGTGACCCTATAATCGGACAAATTCGTTATTATCAATGACAACAACTTTAATCAATCACATTGAAATTACCCCAGAAACTTGTGGCGGTAAACCGCGCATCGCAGGTCATCGCATCAAAGTCCAAGATGTCGTTATTTGGCACGAACGCCTGGGAATGTCACCCGATGAAATTGTTTATCATTATCCCAGCATTACTTTAGCTGATGTTTACGCGGCCCTTTCTTACTATCACGATCACCTTGAAGAAATTAGACAACAAATCACAGATGATGATACCTTTGCCAAGGAAATGCAAGCTAAAACACCTTCTCTAGTCCAAGAAAAACTAAAAAAATGAATGGGCAATAAAATTAAATTTCACCTTGATGAAAATGTAAGCTATAACATTGCTCTTGGATTGCGCCAGCGAGGCCTTGATGTTACTACCACTCCAGAAGAAAATTTATTGGGGGTATCTGATGAAGTACAATTGCAATTTGCTTTATCCAATGGTCGCGTGATTTTTACTCAAGATACTGATTTTTTAAGAATCAATCAATCATCTATAACTCATGCAGGAATTGCTTACTGTCCCCAACAAAGTAAATCTATTGGTCAAATAATTCGAGGACTACTCTTAATCTGGGAAATTCTTGAACCCGAAGAAATGTATAATCACATAGAGTTTATATAGAACCGCATGAAAAAGTGAATTAGTATTTGGCAGATCGATAAAAATAATCAAAAAGCTAATTTTGTTACTCTTTACTACGATAAAATTAAGGAGTATGAATAATGCAAACCGTCCAACTTTTTCAACAAGTCAAATTATGTAGAGATGTCCCCGACACTATTTTTTAAAAAGGTGATCAGGGAACAATTATTGAATATTTACCTCCTAATGAACAACAACCAGAAGCAGGTTATCTCCTAGAAATGTTTGACAATAACGAAACCCTTGACGTGATAGCCGTTCCCATTTCTTGGATAACTTCTATTAACTAACGATTAGCAAAAATTCAGGCTATATTAGAAGAAGATTAGAAACTCTTGATAACCCAAGTCAGCTATGAAAATTAAAGCGATTATTCATCCTGCCGAAGAAGGCGGTTATTGGGCAGAAGTTCCAGCCCTTCCAGGTTGAATCACGGAAGGTGATAGCCTAGAAGAAGTCACCCATAACTTAAAAGATGCGATCAAAGGATGGTTAGCTGTTGCCAATGAATCCTATGAAATTAAAAGCTTTATCGGAACATCGGAAGTCGAAGACTTAAAAAATGCGCTGGGCCAATATGTTCTTTATGAAAAAATCATCAAACGTCAACAAATAGAGGCCGAAGTTTCCCAACTCAAAGACTTGAAAGAAAGGGCAACGGCTCAAATATGGGCTTTGATAGTCACTGTTATGGGTGCAACTGTTGCAGCAACTATCAAATTTGGTTTTCTGACTAAAACTTAAATCATCATTAAAAACTAAGTTGGAACTAGACAAGTTCCAACCAGTAACAAAAAATTGACCTTGAATATTAACGACGGATTGGTGCCATCGCACCGTCGGCAGCAGCACGAAAAGGTTCCACTGCCTCGCTATAATCGATCGGTAAAATAGCCACCACGTTATCGTGAGGACGGGGAATAATTACCCAGGTTTCTAAAGCTGCCCCCTCGGTTTTATTGACGGCTTCAATGCCGGCAGCCATAGCGGTTTTTACCTCCTGTACATCCCCACGAATATTGAGGGTAAAACGGGCGCTTCCTGCCCTTAAATAACCAACAATCGTGATCCGTCCTGCTTTTACCATCGCATCGGCGGCCGCTAGAATACCGGGGAAACCTTTGGTCTCGATCGATCCCACCGCGGGTTGGGCTGTCATAAATTAACTCCTAATAACAAAAATCAGATAAGTTCAATTGATAGAATCCAATCTATTTTCCAGTCTTTAACTATAGTCTAGTTTGGGGCCAATCGCTAGGGAAATTAACTGCGAAAACGGTCTGACTTAGCCGTATGCTGCACTGGTAAAACCGCCAGTACATTTTCTGGAGGATTCGGTACGATGTAATGACTGACCACATTGCCACCAAAAGCGGTCATCGCTGCCGCTAATCCTGCCTCTACTGCCGGTTTAACCTCGGAAATCGGACCGCGAATCGCCACCAAAAATTCGCCCCTTTCCGCTAGATCGAAATAAACTAGGGTGACTCGTCCCCCTTTAACCATGGCATCCGCCGCCGCTAAAACGGGGGGAAAACCCAACGTTTGAATGACTCCGACCGCCTCGGGCATTTTTCCTGATCTCCTGCGAAAGCAACTTTACATTATACCCCGAACCTGTCTTTATATTTTCTTCTGCAAATCCCCGATCGATCGAGCCTGTTTTTTCTCGAAATACTGTTGATGGGACTGATCGGCCAGATAATAATCTCCTGCGGGTTCGATCAAAGTAACGATATCTTGCTGAAACTTTGCCGATAGTTGTAGTTGACGCTTGGAAGCAGTGGCGATTAACTTTTGTTCCGGGGTGTGATAAAAAATAATCGATCGATATTGTTCTCCCCGGTCTGGTTCTTGGCGATTTAACTGAGTCGGATCATGGATTGACCAAAAAACAGCTAATAACGCCTCATAGCTTATTTCTTGGGGATTATAGGCAATTTGTGCCACTTCCGCATGACCAGTAATTCGCGATAACACATCGAGATAACTAGGATTGGGAAAATGTCCCCCCATATAACCCACAGAAGTGGCTAAAACCCCCGATAAACGCCGAAATGCGTCCTCGGTTTTCCAAAAACAGCCGGCCCCAAAGGTAGCTTTTTCGCCGTTATTCATTTCTCCTCACATCCTTGGCAAATTCTACAACTGCTTTTGTAATTGTTTCGCTTAAATTAGCATAAACTTTGGCAAAAGGGGGAGCTTTTTCGGTTAATCCTAGGATATCCGCCGTTACCAACACCTGACCATCACAATCTTCCCCCGCACCGATACCAATCGTCGGGATAGTCAATTTATCGGTAATAGTAGCGGCTAAATTGGCGGGAATATGTTCCAAAACCAGGGCAAATACTCCCGCTTTCTCCAAGGCTAAAGCTTCCTCGATTAATCTTTGTGCATCCGATGGAGTTTTTCCCTGCTGACGGTATCCTAACCGATGCACCGACTGGGGAGTTAATCCGATATGACCCATAACAGGGATGCCTATCTCGGTTAAACGGCTAATAGTCTCGACCATAGCGGGATAACCTCCCTCTAATTTTACCCCTTGTACTCCCGCTTCCTTTAACATCCTTCCGGCGGAGTGAATTGCCTGACCGACACTTTCCTGATAGCTGAGAAAAGGCAAATCACAGACAACTAAAGCTTGTTTTACCCCGCGAGACACGGCCGCCGCGTGGTGAATCATCGCCTCGAGGGTGATCGGTAAAGTGGTAGGATAGCCCAAAGCGGTCATAGCTAAGGAATCACCCACCAAGATAATATCAATTCCTGCTCGATCGAGCAGTCGCGCGATCGGATAATCCCAAGCTGTGAGGGTGACAATCGCGCGTTTTTGCTGTTTCCACTCGATTAATTTGCTGGTGGTGACTGCCATTATTTATTCACTGCGGACAGCTTCGAGGATACGGGAAAAATAGAAACGAGTGCTAGTCATACTCGTCCGTTCGATTTTAAAGCCATTTGCGTTGAGAGCGGCGATAATAGTTTTTTCCTTGTGTTGATAAGCGCGAGTGGTTTTACTCGGACCGGGGAAAAATTGACCAATTTTCTTGAGAATGGTTAATAAACAGGTTTTAGGGGCAAAACTGAGGATTAAACGGGATTGAGCTAGGGATCCCAGGTGTTTAATCATGCCTAAGGCTTCTTCTGTGGGATAGTGAATAAGAACATCCAGACAGATGACCGTGTGATATTGGCCGGTTAATGCTTCTAAATCTTGAACGGCAAAGGTGAGTTTACTGGTATCTGCTAACTCTTTGGCTGCTCTTTCCTTGGCTTCTGTCACCATTTTCTCAGAAATATCACTGGCGAAAATAGTTGCGCCCGCTTTAGCGAGGGGAATACTAAGACTACCGACTCCACAACCAGCATCACAGATTGAGAGTTCGGGCAAATTGTCATCACTTTCTAACCAACCGATAACGGTATCGATCGTCTGTTGATGACCGATGCGAATATCTTTTTGTACTTTGTTAACTTCGCCATCCCCATAAATCCGGCGCCAGCGATCGAATCCTGTGGCATTAAAATAGTCCTTGACTATGGCTTTATCGTCTAATGTGTTGGTCATAACGAAATCTAAAGGAGTGGTCTCTGAGCTACGCCGAAGAGCGGAGATGGTTATTAGTTTATCCTACCGTGAAAGCCAGTTTTCCGACTGAATCATTCAGGGTTGCCGTTAGAACATGAGTATTATTTTGTTCCCCCGTGCTGCCAAGCATTGTCAAAGATTTGTAAATTTTTTGACCAAAATCCTTGAGGTAATGTTAGGCTGATCGCAGAAAGAAAACCATAGCTTAATAAAGATCGGATATAAGGTGAGGGTTTTAAACTTATATGATCGGTTTGAGGCTAAATACATAAAAAAATTGATTGAGATTCCCTAACCTAGTTCCGTTGTTTCCCAGAACCCGAATTACTAGAAAAAATTTAACACCAGTAGGGTTAGAGTCCAGAAACAACGGCACTTAGAGACCGAAGTGAACTTAGGAAAATGGTTTCCCAAACCGTGAACATTTTGAGGGTGGGTAATTAACTGACTCATCTCTTGCCGAACCATCCTGAACAATTAAAGGATGGTTAGACCAGTGGTTGATGATTGAAAAATCTTCGATAAAAAGGCTGGTGGTTAAGCCATTTTTCTGTGATTGTATTAGCAAAATATCCATTTTTTGGAGGTATTTTTTATGTCTGGACAAGCGAGTTTTCCTATCCCCAGTACCGCCTCAAATGAAGAAACCACGGGGCGATATATTGTTACTTTCCAAGATGGAGCAACCCCGGAAGGAATCGCCGCCCTGCGAGATGTGGCGGGGATATCTGCCTTGCCCGATGCCCGGGACTTTGCCGATTCGGCCATGGACAGTTCAGAACTAGAT
This sequence comes from Microcystis sp. M144S2, assembly GCF_020246065.1. Classification (NCBI taxonomy): domain Bacteria; kingdom Bacillati; phylum Cyanobacteriota; class Cyanophyceae; order Chroococcales; family Microcystaceae; genus Microcystis; species Microcystis sp. M144S2. Next base: position 6,943 of record NZ_JADBTR010000028.1, on the reverse strand, counting down.
GCGGCGGGAGGGGGAACCTTTCCGACTTTGGGGGTGGCAGTGGTTTCCCTGGATGACTTAGCCTTGAGCGGTGTCATGAACATAGCGGGGGAAAGTTCGGCAATTTTAGCGATCGAACCCGAACGAATTTACTATGCGATCGAGGAGGGTTTATCCTCGGAATACCTCAAGGGTTATCGCGATGCCGTCAATCATCTTTATGAACAGTCCAAGGCTAAAAAAGAGCCGGGAGATAAGGATCTCGCAGCCCTAGCCTTTCTCGATGATGCCCAATCCACTTGGGGATTAAAAGCCACGAAAGTAATCAATTCCCGTGGTCGCACTGGTCGCGGCATTAATGTGGCTGTATTAGATACGGGTATGGATTTGAAGCATCCCGACTTTTTTGGGCGATCGATCCAAAGTAAGTCTTTTGTACCGGGAGAAGCGGTGCAGGATGGTCAAGGTCACGGCACTCACTGTATCGGCACCGCTTGCGGATTTAAAGATGTCAACGGTCGCCGCTATGGGGTCGCCTACGAAGCCACCATTTATGCGGGCAAAGTTCTCAGTAATGCTGGCAGTGGCTCCCAAAGTTGGATTCTCGCCGGCATGGAATGGGCGATCGCCAGTCGCTGTGCGGTGATTTCTATGTCCTTGGGCAATACAGTTCCAACTCCTTCCACTGCCTACGAAACTATCGGTCGTCGCGCTCTGCAAAATGGTTGTTTGATTATCGCGGCGGCCGGCAATCACCGGCCTGGTACTGTGGGTCAACCGGCTAATAGTCCCTCAATTATGGCTGTGGCAGCGATCAATAGTAATCTGCGATTAGCCTCTTTCTCCTGTGGTTCCGGTACTGCCCAAGGTGCTAACGTAGATATCGCCGGCCCCGGGGTGGCGATCTATTCTTCTGTACCGATGCCCCGACGTTACGACGTTTTTAACGGCACCAGCATGGCTACCCCCCATGTGGCTGGAATTGCAGCCCTCCACGCTCAAGCTTCGGGGGTGCGCGGGGCGCAACTATGGCAGTTACTCACCTCGAAAGCCTTGCGACTGTCTATTCCCACCGTTGATGTGGGTAGTGGACTGGTCCAAGCGCCTTAGCAGTCAGTATTCAGGAATTAGGAGTCAGGAGATTATTTTTATTTATTCTCTCCCGTCTCCCCTCTCCCTTCTCCCCCATCTCCCTACTTCCCCACTTCCCTGCTCACCATCTCCCCTGCTCTCCCTTCTCGACTCCTGCTCATCTTTTTACTTTCATTAATAGCCATGGAACAGATTATCGTGACGATCGATGAACAGCATTTAGCCGATATTCAGACAGTGGCCAATAATTTACAATCCCTGGGCATGACAGTAGATAATATATTATCGGTTTCTGGCATTATTACCGGTTCGGCCTCTCGATCGCTGATCCCTTCTTTAAAGGCAGTCCAGGGAGTTCTCGATGTGGAGGAAGATAAGGAAATGCGGGCTATATAAGCTGTTGACGATCTGAATTACTCGTTAAGACTCCAGGGGAGCGCTGGAGCTTTTTTCAGTGTTGCCAAAGGCACGGCGTAGCCGTCCAGTAAACAGTAATCAGTGAAAGGAAAGCTCCCAACTTGCCACTTAATAGTATTGAAAACTCAAATCTGATCACTGATCACTGACTCCTGACGGTGAAGCAGTGGACCGGGAGCGATTGCAAGTCTGTGGAAAAGCTTAATTTGTTTTTCGCTTCACCGTTAGTTAACCTAAAGTGAATATCATGTAATCGTCCCAAGATCGATTAGTAAGGGTTCCATGTCAATTATTACCCATAGAACTAAGATCGTAGCCACGATCGGCCCTGCCAGTAATTCGCCAGAAGTCCTCAAGCAGATGATCGGTGCGGGGATGAATGTAGCGCGGCTAAACTTTTCCCACGGTAGCTACGAAGATCATGCGAGAGTTGTTAGCCTTTTACGGCAAATTTCTCAAGAATTAGACAATCCTATCACTCTCCTGCAAGATTTACAAGGACCGAAAATTCGCGTCGGTAATCTCCCCAATGGTTCCATTACCATCAACGACGGCGATTATCTCACCCTTGTACCCATGGATGAGTATCGGGGAGAAACGAACACCGTTTCGATCGATTATCCCTATCTGGCCGAGGAAGCACAGCTAGGTGAGCAAATTCTCCTCGATGATGGCTTATTAGAGCTAAAAATCGTTGAAATTAACGGAAAAGACCTAAAATGTCAAGTGTTGGAGGGAGGAATTCTCAAGAGTCGCAAGGGAGTTAATCTACCCCGTCTCAATTTGCGCTTACCTTCCATGACCGAAAAAGACAAACAAGACCTAGAATTTGGTCTTTCTCAGGGGGTTGATTGGGTTTCCCTCAGTTTTGTTCGTAAAGGAGAAGATATCAAGGCGATTAAGGCATTTTTAGCCGAGAGAAATCATGGGGATGTGCCAGTGATGGCTAAAATTGAAAAACCGCAAGCGATCGAAAATTTAGAGTCAATTATCGAGGAATGTGACGGCATTATGGTGGCCCGGGGCGATTTGGGGGTAGAATTAAGTCCCGAAAAAGTCCCCATGTTGCAAAAACGCATTATCAGACTCTGCAACATGAAAACTATTCCCGTCATCACTGCCACCCAGATGTTAGAAAGCATGATTCACAATCCCCGACCGACTCGGGCCGAGGCCAGTGATGTGGCTAATGCAATTATCGATGGAACCGATGCGGTGATGTTATCGGGGGAATCAGCAGTGGGAGATTTTCCCGTCAAAGCGGTGGCTATGTTGGCCAAAATCGCCCATGATGTGGAAGCGGATGTGAAGTTTGATAATGCTCCCCCCAATCAGTCCGATGAAACTCACGCTCTCAGTGAGGCTTTAGTGGCGATCGATCAAACCCTTGATCTCCGTTATATTGTCACTTTTACCACCTCTGGCTACACTTCGCTACTGGCTTCTAAGGAACGTCCCTCGGTTCCCGTCATTGCCATGACTCCCAATAAACGAGTCTATCACCGTCTCAATCTAGTCTGGGGTGTGATCCCGATTCTTCTCGATCATCAGGTGTCCGTCTTTGAGGATGTGTTAAAGCAAACGGAATCAATTCTGCTTCAGAAAAATCTAGCGCAATCGGGCGATAAAATCTTGATTATGGCGGGAATTCCCATGCAGAAAACTAAAGGCACCAATTTCCTCAAAATTCACACGATTTCGTAGGTTCTAGGAGTCGGTCGTCAGTATTCTCCGAGTCGGTCTCCTCCCCACTTCCCCACTTCCCCATTCGCCAAGAAAACCCATGTCAAAACTTGTCTTAATTCGTCACGGCCAAAGTCTTTGGAATGCGGCCAATAAATTCACTGCATGGGTCGATGTTCCCTTGAGGGAACGCGGTAGGGCTGAAGCCATGATCGCTGCCTGTAAACTGAAAGAGGCCAATATCACGATCTAGGGTTTGCTGAAAAAGTCCCCAGGGGGAATTTAGGAGCCACACAGTTGGCAAAATGGTAGTTTCGTGGCTTAGTTTCTCAATTTCATCTGGCGAGCGCTTTGCGTTCGCCTCCGGAAAGTGCAAGGTTTTAAAGTCCCTCGGATCGATTTCTCAACGTTTGTCTCTGGGACTTTTTTGACTAAAAAAGTCCCAAAACCATTTTCTAGTAAGGCTTCCAATAAGATTCAGCCAACCCTACTTAATTAAGCAGTTACTACCGGGGAAGCTAACCGTTTAAAGGTCAATCTTTCATCGGCCACATCGACAAAAATCGTGTCTCCCCCTTTAAATTCGCCGCGCAGAATTGCCTTAGCGATCGGAGTTTCCACATATCTTTGTACTGCCCGTTTTAGGGGTCGCGCACCGTACACTGGATCGTAACCAATTTCTGCTAGATAATCGAGGGCAATATCGGCAAGTTTCAGGGCTAATTTTTGTTCCATCAAGCGATCGCTGAGATTGGCTGTCTGTAGTTTGACAATCGATCGCAGTTGCGCTTTTTGTAAACTATGGAAAATGATCGTTTCATCGATACGATTGAGGAATTCGGGACGGAAACTATTCCGCATTGCTTCCATCACTCGTGCCTGCATTTCCTCGTAACGAGACTCATCACCGGCCACGTCTAAAATGTATTGAGAACCGATATTACTGGTCATAATAATGATGGTATTTTTGAAATCAACCAGATGACCTTGAGAGTCGGTTAAGCGCCCATCGTCAAGGATTTGTAACATAACGTTAAAAACGTCGGGATGGGCTTTTTCAATCTCATCAAAAAGGATGACAGAGTAGGGACGACGCCGGATTGCCTCGGTTAATTGTCCCCCTTCATCGTAGCCGACGTATCCCGGAGGCGCACCCATGAGACGGGAAACGCTGTGTTTTTCCATGTATTCCGACATATCGATGCGAACTAGGGCCTCTTCCGTGTCAAAGAGATTGCGTGCTAAAGCTTTCGCCAATTCTGTCTTACCAACCCCTGTCGGACCGAGGAAAATAAAGCTGGCCGTGGGACGGTTGGGATCTGATAAACCAGCGCGGGAACGTTGAATCGCTTCGGCCACGGCTGTGACCGCTTCTTCTTGACCGATGACACTTTCGTGTAATTCCTCTTCCAGATTGAGGAGTTTTTCTTTTTCCGATTCGATTAATTTATTGAGAGGAATTCCCGTCCATTTCGAGATAATTTCGGCGATATCTGATTCGAGAACTTCTTCCCTTAATAAACTTTTACCGGTGGTTTGTTTGTCGGCCAATTGGGTTTCTAGGGCGGACATTTGCCGCTGCAGATCGGTTAATTTTCCGAACTTTAATTCGGCGGCCCGATTATAATCATAATCTCGTTCAGCCTGTTGAATTTCTAGATTAACTTGTTCGATCGCTTCTTTAACCCCACGAACTTTATCGATAATCTCTTTTTCCCCTTGCCATTGGGCATTTAATCCCGATTGTTCTTCCTTGAGGTTAGCCAGTTCTTTTTCTAACTTTTCTAACCGTTCTCGCGAAGCTGGATCGTATTCCCGTTGTAGGGAAAGTTTTTCCATTTCTAACTGGAGAATTTTGCGATCAATTTCATCGAGTTCTTCCGGTTTAGAGGTGATTTCCATCTTCAATTTTGCCGCCGCTTCATCAACTAAATCAATGGCCTTATCGGGCAAAAAGCGATCGCTAATATAACGATTAGAAAGCAGTGCCGCCGCCACTAAAGCATTATCGGCAATTTTCACCCCATGATGCACCTCATAACGTTCTTTAAGACCTCGAAGAATCGAAATAGTATCAACCACATTTGGTTCATCTACTAAAACCTCTTGGAAGCGTCTTTCTAACGCCGCATCTTTTTCGATATATTTGCGGTACTCATCGAGGGTAGTGGCCCCAATACAACGCAATTCACCCCGGGCTAACATTGGTTTTAATAAATTGCCCGCATCCATTGCCCCTTGAGTGGCTCCCGCACCGACAACGGTATGAATTTCATCAATAAACATGATAATATTGCCTTGGGAATCGGTGACTTCCTTGAGGACAGCTTTTAATCTTTCCTCAAACTCCCCGCGATATTTTGCTCCCGCAATTAAGCCGCCTAAATCGAGAGAAATGAGAGTCCGATCTAACAGAGATTCTGGCACATCACGGTTAATAATCCGCTGGGCTAATCCTTCGACAATGGCGGTTTTTCCTACTCCCGGTTCCCCGATTAAAACTGGGTTATTTTTAGTCCGACGCGAGAGAATCTGAATCGTGCGACGGATTTCGTCATCCCGTCCGATTACGGGGTCTAATTTACCTTCCCGCGCCAATTGGGTGAGATCCCGTCCGTATTTTTCTAGGGCCTCGTATTTGCCTTCTGGATTCTGATCGGTCACTTTTTGACTACCTCTGACTTGTTGAATAATTTCTTTGAGTTTGTTTTCGGTAAGTCCGAATTCTTGAAAAATATTTTTACCGAAGCGATCATCTTTAGCATAACCTAAAATTAAATGCTCGATCGAGATAAAGTCATCTCCAAATTCTCGACGATAATTTTCCGCTCGATCGAGTAAACTATCTAAACTACGACCTAAATAAATCGAGTCGCCGGGGTTAGAGATTTTCGGTTGACGACGGATAAAATCATCGGTTCGATCCCGCAAACGGGCTAGACTAATATTAGCTTTACTAAAGACACTGCCCGCTAATCCCTCCTGTTCGAGAAGGGCTTTCATTAGATGTTCGCTTTCGATTTGTTGCTGGCTGTTCTGTTTGGCAATGTCTGGCGTTTTGACGATTGCCTCCCAAGCTTTTTCAGTAAATTGTTGTGGATTGGTTGGCTGCATTTTCTATAAGAGATTACTTTTATACTCTAGAGATTATTCTAGATTGACTGGTTTGTTGGCTCCTAGGGGCTTACCGTACCTAGTTAAGGGGGATTTCCCCTCAATGGTGCGATTTAAGCGGCTAAAGTTGCGTCTGGGAAATTTTAGTACAAATGTTCAAACTCTCAACCAAGCTAAAATCTTAATTATTGAAGATGTCCACTGATTACTAGAGTTCTTGCATAATTAATTTTCGAGAGTTCATACTAAATCCGGTTATTAAAGACTGATTATTTATTCCCCCTTTTGCATGAGTGCCTTTTGCATGAGTGCCTGTCCTCATAAGTAGCCTATACTCAACGGATTTAGTATAACTAGCCTAGACATTAGTAGCTTTGAATCGGCGATAACCTGTGTGCGCTGGTATAGTTATCGCCAGTTGGATTCCGAAAATTTTTACAGAAACGGTAGCATCTCCTTACCAGAGTTTTTAATGATAGCCAAATTGCTTCAATCGGATTTTCTTCAGGAGCATAATGAGCAAATAAATGACAGGTTATTTTCCAGTTTTCTGGGGCTAAACCTTCATTTACTTCAGCTAAAAAACCTTGTATTAATTCCCCTCTATGATAGGAAGCTACATCCCAAAAGATAATAATTCTTTTACCTGGATTTATCT
>NZ_JADBTR010000027.1:0-4388 GCF_020246065.1 Microcystis sp. M144S2 | reverse complement strand
TTTCCCAGATGAAAATAGGTGCGATATTCTCGCCAATATTCTAGTGTTATTAGTAGTTGGTCTTCCGTACTCAATTTGCTAGGTCTTCCTGTCTTTTTTTGCCAAACTTTTTCTGCCTCTAGGACTGTTACCATATCCTTAAATGTATCTGGATACACGCCACACAAGCGTTTGAACTCTGTTAGCTTTAAAGTTTTTACTTGTTCGTAAGTCATCTTTCAATCTTAACTCTTGGACTATTTTATCCTATTTTGTCTAGACTTATGCAAGAGATCTATTGATTAAGAAGTTGGCCTTATCTATAATTTTACTGCGCTTATTTTTGTATATTGCAATTGATCTGGCATTTTTCCCTGCACCCTCACGTTATTTATTCCCCAGTAATCCATTGCTATCGGCACTGTCAATTCTAAACTTATATGTTACAACTAAACTTTTAAGGTCATTTCGATTTTAAGCTTGATATAGCTAAGGTTTATGGCTGTGAAACCAAGATAAACTTCAATTTTTAATTTTTCAGTATCATTTTCTCTGGGTTGCCGAATTTTTGCCCTAAGCTGTTCGTAATCTAAACCCCGTTGTTGGGATGCTGAAGGCTGTGTCTAGCTTAGATAGCTTCGGAAATCTGGATAATGAACAGCCCACTCATTATAGGTTATTGGGGACAAAGACAAGCCAATCAATTAAGGCAGCACTATTGAGCAATCAAAAATCTGTTGTCACAAATGTCAATAATCCTGTTATACTCTTGAGCAAAACGACTCCACCGCGATTGTTATGCTGGAAAATCAGGTCATGGCAGATGCCGCCTCTAATGAGCAGATACCTACTCTAGAATTATCGATCGTCATGCCCTGTCTCAACGAGGCGGAAACCCTGGCCACCTGTATCGGCAAAGCGCGAGATTATCTGGAACGACAGAAAATTGCGGGAGAGGTGCTAATCGCCGATAATGGCAGTAGCGATGGTTCCCAAGAAATTGCCACTAATTCAGGGGCGCGGGTGGTTCCCATCCCGGAAAGGGGTTATGGTAGCGCCCTGCGGGGAGGTATCGCCGCCGCCAAAGGTCAATACATTATTATGGGGGATGCCGATGATAGCTATGACTTTACCAATCTCTCGCCTTTCCTAGAAAAATTGCGACAGGGTTATGATTTGGTGATGGGCAATCGTTTTCAGGGGGGAATTAAACCAGGGGCGATGCCAGTATTGCATAAGTATCTGGGCAATCCTGTCTTGACTTGGTTAGGACGGTTATTTTTTGGCAGCCCCTGTGGTGATTTTCACTGTGGATTGCGCGGGTTTAGTAAACAGGCGATCAAACAATTGAACCTACGCACCACTGGCATGGAATTCGCCAGCGAGATGGTGGTGAAAGCATCCCTCTACGGCCTGAAAATTACCGAAGTACCAACCACTTTATCCCCTGACGGTCGTAGTCGTCCCCCCCACCTAAAAACTTGGCGCGATGGCTGGCGACATCTCCGATTCCTCTTAATGTATAGTCCTCGCTGGTTGTTTCTCTATCCCGGACTGGCTTTAATGTTTCTGGGGTTTGTGGCGACGATTTGGTTTATTCCTCAACCCAGAGTTCACACCCTTCTCTATTCAGCCACAGCTTTGATTATTGGCTTTCAAATCGTCAGTTTTGCCATCTTCACAAAAGCTTTTGCTATCAGCGAGGGTTTATTACCGGAAGACCGAAAATTAAGACGATTTTTGCGTTATATTAATCTGGAGGTGGGATTGAGCATTGGCGTAATTTTATTGGTACTAGGTATGGGCGGTTCACTGTATGCTTTATACATTTGGAATGCTCGACTTTATGGAGCCTTAGATCCAGCCGTGACCATGCGGATTGTCATTCCTTCCGTAACCGCTCTAGCGTTGGGAGTACAGGTGGTTTTTTCCAGTTTCTTTTTAAGTGTTTTGGGATTGAAACGAAGATAAAAATAATGGTAACTGATTGTTATCGGCTTTATTGCTTCTAAACTTATATGTTACCCTTCAACTTTCGTATACTCAAAAATACCAAGAAATAGACAATCATCCTAGTTCTTATGGTATCCGTATTAAACAGGGTAAGCTCATCTAATTTAGCAGTTAAGTAGGTAGGCACAATTATTTGTAGGATGGGTTAGCGGTAGCGTAACATAATCGGGCGTTGGGTTTCATGCTTCAACCCAACCTACGTTCATTTTATATTTAATTCCACCCACCTACTTAATCATATTCAAGCCAAAAAAGCTGACTACGTTGTCGCCCTTAAAGCTAATCATCCGACTCTTTATACTCAGGTCAAAAACTGGTTTGAGCAAGCTCAAGCACATCAATTTGATGGTATTCAATTTAGTTATGATTACCGTCTGGAAAAAGGTCATCATCGTCTCGAAAAACTTTGGTGTTGGGCTGTCCCCTTAGAAGCTTTCGGCAGTCTTTATCAACAAGCTCAATGGCAAGGAATTCAAAGTATTATCATAGTTAAACGAGTTCGTCATCCTGGTCATAAAACCACTTGTGAAGTCCAATTTTATCTCAGTTCTCTCCCAGCTGATGCTCAAAAAATAGGTAATGCTATTCGTAAACATTGGAGCATTGAAAATCAGGCTCATTGGATTTTAGATGTTACTTTTAATTAAGATAAATGTCGGATTCGCTCTGGTCACAGCCCTCGTAATTTTGCATTCTTGAGACGAGTAGCACTTAACGCTCTTAACCAGGAATCCACTTACCGACGTAGTCTGGCACAAAAAAGTAAACGGGCGGCCATGGATAATAACTATATGATGGCTGTGCTGAAAGCCTTTTGTCAAGCCTAATTGAGATGCTCTTACCCTGGGTGATTCTGGCAAGAGCATTTGTTCGCTTGACTCGCTGTTCTTACTCATTATACTATAACAGTCCTTGGGCTATCAATTTTTCGAGATACCCAACTATGTAAACAAATATATTATGAATCAAGGCATTGACTATTTTAATCGTGGACATTGGTTAACAGGGATTCAAGAACGCTTAAGTGTAGAAGCTCGCCGTAAGATGTTTGATTTAGCTATGAACAAACTCGATTTACGGGCAGGAGAAAGTATTATTGATATTGGTTCTACTCCAGATGTGGAGAGGATAGACAGTAACTGTATGATTCCCTGGTTTCATGAAGCAGGGTTAACTGTCGCCCTCTCTTCCCCAGAAGACATTTCTTCCCTGAGCCAAGTGTTTCCTTTTGCCAAAATTTTAAGCCCCAATGGATTTCATCGCCCAATTCTTGCTAAGGAGTGTGAGTTTGATGTAGCCACCTCTAGCGCAGTTTTAGAACATTGTGGTTCGACTCATTTACAGGTTGAACATATTCGAGAGTGTGCCAGAGTTGCTAGTAAAATATTCTTAACTACACCCAATCGTTGGCATTGGCTAGAATTTCATACTAAACTTCCCCTAATCCATTGGTTACCTAAATCTTGGCATCGGTTTCTATTAAATATAGTCGGGTTATCCTTCTGGGCTAAGGAAGATAATTTAAACCTACTGGGTAGAGCCGAATTATTAAACTTAGCTAAACAAGCTTTAGGAGACAATTTCAGTATTAGAGTCGAAACCATCTGGGCGCTGGGAATGCCTTCCAATTTAGTATTATTAGCTAGACGTATTAATGACTAATACAGGGTAAGCGCATCTTAACAATCCTTGACAAAATGAACTTTATGTGAGTTGCTTACCCAGAGGTACATTCAGGCATATTTGAGGAGAATTTGCCATCTCAATTGTTAAGCAAAAATCGACCCAATGTTAAGATTTCGTAACTATTCTGATTGACTGGTATCACTTGAAATGCCCACACAGCAAGCAGATCACAAAAGGGGCTAATTGTCAATAGCGTTTGAGATGCGCTCACCCTGGTATTAAATGTAAAATACTTGGATAAAACGTCAAGGTAGTTATGCAGACAAAGAACTCGTATTTTTTAGATTTAACTCCTCTAAGAGAATTGATGCTTTCCAGAACCTTCTGGTTCAGTCTCAGCATCGTATTCTCTATTTTGTACAGTATCTTATTCTTACAAATCGCTTTCGGTAGCGAGTACAGTATTCAGGATGACGCACGCCGTAGTATTGTTGACTTCTAGGAAAGAATAGGGCTGACCGGCTACGGTAAAATTAGGGTTTCGGCTGATCCCGAACTCAGGTTAGTTATGATACTAGCTAATTTGATAGCTTTTTACTATCCTCCGATGCTGCCGCTTCTAGGCTGGTAATTGCGGTTTCTGCCGTCAAAATAGGAGGAACATCACTTAAACTAGCAGTTTGATAAACCTGTTCATTTCTAGCAAATAAATTGCTCATATCTTGAGAATAATTAGAAGCGATCGATAGCAAAGCTCCGGCAAAAATATA
>NZ_JADBTR010000026.1:0-14925 GCF_020246065.1 Microcystis sp. M144S2 | reverse complement strand
TGGTCTTGGCTGTTTATATTTTAACCAATAAATTGCTGTATTGCAAGCATAGTGAGCTTTTAAAGATAAATTATTGTTTTATTGGTCAGCAATAATTGTCTGTTTTTTATTTAATTTTACATGACAAGTTCGGAAGAGCCTGGAGGTATTACGATCGAATGTTTGCTGAAATCTATGATCTTAGCTTCGGTATCCAGTCAAGAATGGAAAACTAAGTCCAATAACCCCGGACATACCATAACTAATCCGGGTCACAGTTTGACAGCTGCTCTAAAAAGTAATAATCGTCTCTATTCGAGAGTTCAAAATTATCCAGACGTGATAAAATGGATTAATATAGTAGAAAAACCGGTAGAAAACCCTAGTCAAAATTTTATAGATATGCGTTATTCCAGCAGTGAACCGAATGACGATAAATACAAAGAGTGGTTATCAGCTTATACAAGTCTGAAACAATGGCTTCATAAACAAGCTACTCAACTTTGAGGAGATAGTTATGTCAGAAACTTGGTTAAGATCACTGAAACAAAAATTAACAGATATATATGTTCAAAAAGAAGCACAAAAATGGGTTGATCTCAATCTATCTACTGCTGGACTTTTGAATATAACTATCGTCAGTGATAAGTTTGAAAATTTATCAACAACTCAGCGAATAGAAGCAGTTAAAAATGACATAGGACAACAGCATAAATCTTTAGGTTTTATATCTTTATATACTATTCAGGAGGCAGCCTCTCTCGATCTAAAAGCTCCACAACTTCTGGACGAAAAATCAATTCACACTTGGCAAGATTTAGCTTTGTGGTCAACTAATCCACAAAATCAATCACCGTCTTCTCCCGAACTTTGTCTTCCTAGAACCGTAACTTTTTATTCTTTTAAAGGGGGAGTAGGTAGGACAACTGCTTTAATTCATGTTGCTTGGATTTTAGCGATGCGAGGTCGTAAAGTAGTAGCTGTTGACTTGGATTTAGAAGCACCGGGGTTAAGCACAGCTTTTCCCTTAAATCCCTCACCGGAATACGGAATTGTGGACTATTTTTATGAAAAATCCTATTTACCAGAAGGTGTAACAGCAAAGATTAATATCACTGAAATATTTGGAGAAGTTAATATTCCCGATGCAACGGGAAGACTATTTATTGTTCCTGCGGGTTATTTGAGTCTTGATTACATTACTAAAGTTGATGATCTGCGAGCAACAACAATTCTCGATAATGGGGAAACACTCTGGTCAACTTTTAGTCGAGAGATTCAAAATCAGTTAAAACCTGATCTTATCTTAGTAGATTCGCGCACTGGAATCAATGAATGGGGAGCTTTATCTTTACTACAGGCAGCCAACGAAGCAATTATTTTTTTATTTCCTAACGAACAAAATCAAAAAGGAATCGAGCTTCTTTTGCAATCTTTGACTTCTTTTGGCCGACTTTCGCTTAATTTTGTTTTTTCACCCGTTCCCGATTTAAGTGATACAGGAATAACTAAAGTTATTCATGCTTGGCAAATTTTACAAAAGGATATTGACAAAAATATAGATATAGATGAAACTACCGATCATGATTTAGATATAGATTCAGAAGACTATCTAATCATACCTTATATTCCCTCGATCGCTCTAGCAGACCGTTATCCTGTCACTGGATTACTGGATTATTATACTCGCATTGCTAACTTAATCGATGAAGATACCAATGAAATTCGCTTGCAAAACATTCTGGCCAGTTCCAAACAACGTTGGCAAGTTATTGAAAGTCTTAATTTTATGCCATTAAATGCGGGAGATATCCGTTCAGATATTAGTCTTTTATTTCAGAAAACTGCTAACTTTGATAAATTTCTTGATCAAGCAACTTGTCTGATCAGAGGTCGTAAGGGAACAGGAAAGACAGCACTTTATTTGTTACTACTCCGGCAGGAGTCTGAGGCACGAAAATTGGCCTATAGTCGTCTAGATCATGTGACTTTATTATCTGGTCATGGGAGCTATAATAATAGTCGTCCATCCCGGGATGAATTCCAGTATATAAATCAAGAATTGCTAGAAAAACAAGGTACCTGGGAAAAAGTTTGGCGAGCTTATTTGCTGATAAATGTGTTCAAAAACTTTAAAAATAGTATCTTTCCTAAAGGTAAAAATTGGGAAAAATTTCAGGCGATTAAACGAATTTTTCAAGAATTACCCTCGAAAAATTGGCAATCGGAACATACTCAAGCTTTAGTTCAATTAGCAACAGATTCAAATTTGTCTCTCCTGATTATAGATGCTTTAGATATAGTTAATCAGAAACAATTAAAAGAGCAGCAGACTCTCTGGTTTCTTTATGATGATTTAGATGAAGATTTCCCAGAGAGAGAGGGTATTCGTCAACAAGCTCTCACCGGTTTATTTCAGTTTGTTCAAGCTTGTGATGCTAAGACACTAACAGCAATTCGTTTTAAAATATTTCTGAGAGAAGATATCTGGAAACGTCTTAACTTTGATAATAAAAGTCACTTCAATGGACGAGATTTACTTCTACAATGGACGAGAATAGATTTCTTGAGATTAGCTCTCCGTCAAGCTTTTCTATCGCCAGAATTTAAAGATTTAGTCGCTCGTTTTGCTCCCGTGGAAAGTATCGATCAAGCAACGGAAGAAGCTCTAAATCGTGCCTTAGAATTACTTTGGGGCAGTCGCCGACGAAGAGGGGATAACGCTAAATACGTTTATCGATGGGTTTATGAGCGTTTAACAGATTCTAGTGGTACTACTTTTCCTCGCAGTTTAAGCGCTCTATTACAAGGAGCAAAAGAACAAGAATTAACCTACAAAGGACAGTCATCAATTCAGTCACCAACTGATCGCTTATTGCGAGCAAAATCTCTAGAAATTGGTTTAGAAAAAGCTTCTGAAGAACGCTGTGACGCTATTAGACAAGAATATCCTGACCTAGAGAATTTTTTCCGAGCTTTAGAAAGAATTTCTGCTTTACCTTCTAGGGAAGAACTCAGTCAAGTGTGGGAACGTACCGCACGGTCAATAATACCTGATTTCGATAGATTTGCCGAGCTTTTAAGCGAAATTGGTCTTGCTCAATGGCGCGAAAAAGAGAAAAGATATGGATTCGCAGATATTTATGTGTATGGATTTAAGATGATTCGTACAGGTACAAAGTGAGTCATCGATCGACTTTTCTCAAACGATCGCTTAGTCAAAATTAAACCCCCTAACCGGCGAAAATTAACTACAAGCGATCGAAAAACTGGGAAAATATTCAATTGATTCAATGTCATCTTTTTTAACTATCCTGCCCATGAATAATCAGGTCATCCGTACTGATAAAGCTCCGGCCCCTGTGGGTCCCTATAATCAAGCGATCGCCGCTCCTGGTCCTTTTCTCTTTGTTGCGGGACAAATTCCCCTAGATCCCGTCACGGGTGAAATCGTCTCCGGGGAAATTAGCGCCCAAACCGAACAAGTTATGGCCAATCTAGAGGGCATTTTAACCGCTGCTGGGGCTAATTGGTCAAATGTGGTGAAAACTACCGTCTTTCTCTCGGATTTAGCCAATTTCGGGGCGATGAATCAAGTTTATGCCCGTTATTTCCCCCCGGAAACTGCCCCGGCCCGGGCCTGTGTGGAGGTGGCCCGTCTTCCCAAGGATGTGCTAGTGGAAATAGAATGTATTGCCGCTTTAGCCTAAAAATCAAGGTGGGCATTGCCCACCCTAACCTAATCTCTCTCTAGACCACCAAAGCTTCTAGAATCGTCTTATTGTAGATAATTCGCCCTACAGTAGTACGCACATACTGAGAAATTATCTCACCATCCTTCTCCCGGGTTTTGCGCTCCCGATAATATTTCCAGATGCTGCCATCGGGGAGAGTTTCCGTTTCCAGGACTTCCTCATCGGGTTTATTGGTTTTCACCTTTTCTCCGACCGGTAAACGCAACCACACAGAAGCGTGCAGATCCACCAATCCCTGATCAAAAGCGCGAATAGCGTCATCCATGCTGGCGAAATAACGACCCCCACCCTTTTGGGCCTTGGGATTTTCGGCCGTGAGATAATAACAACCCAAAACCATATCCTGAGAAGGGGCAACAATCGGACGACCGGTCGCCGGTGAGAGAATATTATGACAAGCTAACATCAATAATCGCGCTTCCGATTGTGCTTCCAGGGAGAGGGGAATATGTACGGCCATTTGGTCGCCGTCAAAGTCAGCATTAAAAGCGGGACAGACGAGGGGATGTAACTGAATCGCCCGGCCCTCCACCAGTATCGGTTCAAACGCTTGAATGCCCAAACGGTGCAGGGTAGGAGCGCGGTTTAACATCACCGGGTGTCCCGTGATTACTTCATCCAAGACGTGCCAAACATTGGCATCCCCCCGTTGGATCATTTTCTTGGCTGCCTTGATATTATTGACGATGCCTAATTTAATTAAACGATGGATAACGAAGGGCTGGAACAATTCGATCGCCATTTCCCGGGGTAAACCGCATTGATAGATCTTCAATTTCGGACCGACAACGATAACCGAACGTCCCGAATAGTCCACCCGTTTACCGAGGAGATTTTGACGGAAACGCCCCTGTTTACCCTCGATAATATCCGATAAAGACTTCAGGGCGCGATTATTGGCCCCCACCACCGTGCGACCGCGACGACCGTTATCAATTAAAGCATCGACGGCCTCCTGTAACATCCGTTTTTCGTTACGGACGATAATTTCCGGGGCGAGAATTTCTTGCAGACGGGATAAACGGTTATTGCGGTTAATCACCCGACGGTAGAGATCGTTCAGGTCAGAGGTGGCAAAACGGCCGCCGTCCAACTGCACCATCGGGCGTAAATCGGGAGGAATCACGGGAATTACGCTTAAAACCATCCATTCTGCCTGAGAACCCGTGGCGATAAAGTTATCGATTACCCGGAGACGTTTAATTAATTTTGCCCGTTTTTGCCCTTTACTTTCGACAATTTCCGTCCGCAGTCTTTCCGCTTCTTCTTCCAGGTTAATTTCCTGTAAGAGTCTTTGGATAGCCTCGGCCCCGATACCCACTTCAATGCCGACTAATTCCGAATCCTCCGCGTAGATTTCTTCTTCGATCTCTAACCATTGATCTTCGCTGAGGAGTTGTTTATAACTAAGATTGCCCGCGTTACCCGGATCGAGAACCACATAGGCATTAAAATAGACGATTTGCTCCACGTCCCGCAGGGGCATATCGAGCAGGATACTGAGATAACTGGGAATACCTTTAAGATACCAAACGTGGGTGACGGGGGCGGCTAATTTGATAAAACCCATGCGATGACGACGTACCCGGGACTCGGTGACTTCTACCCCGCAACGTTCACAGACAATTCCCCGGTGACGGACGCGCTTGTATTTACCGCACCAACATTCCCAGTCCTTGGAGGGGCCAAAAATTTTCTCGCAGAATAACCCATCCATTTCCGGTTTAAGAGTCCGATAGTTGATCGTTTCTGGTTTGGTTACTTCTCCGACGACTTGACCGTTAGGTAGGGTTCTTTCTCCCCATTGCCGAATTCTCTCGGGGGACGCTAAACCGATTTTGACGTAATCAAATCTTTGATCTGTTGGAGTCTTCATTCTGAATTTTTTACTATGGGTAATGATTCTGGGATAAGCGATCGCTCTCGCGTTCTCGATGCCCCGATGACAACTATTGGGCAGAAACGACTATTAACTCAGTCACTTTTTCTTGGGGTCAAACTGGCCCGACCGAGTCCGGGACATTACATTATACAATTTTTCTAGTTCGATCGACCATTAAGTGATATTTTCCCAGATGGTGATGCTGCCGTCGGCCGCGGCCGCCGCTAGGTGACAATAATCGGGGCTGAGAACTAAACTGGAGATCGGCGATGATCGCCCATCGGCAGCGGTGAGAGTTGCGATCGCCTGTTGATAATTGGCTAACCAGATTTTAATTTCTCCGTCGGTTCCCCCGGTAAATAACCACTGACCCTGCTCTGCGAATACCAAGCTTGTCACCTGACCATTATGGGCATTAATCACCCGAATTGGCGCAAAATGACCGCTTTTCTCTGGGTTGTATTGCCAGATTTTCACCGTCCCATCCACACAACCGGCGGCAATAATCTGACTATCAGCAGCGATCGCAATACTCTGCACCGAAGAAACGTTACCTGATAAGACGGCGATTTTTTCTCCCGATCCCAATTGCCAGAGGGTGACAGTGCCATCACCCCCAGCTGCGGCGATAAAATCTTGATTAGGAGCCACTTCTAGGGCATAAATTGCCCCCAGACTGTCATAGGAGCTAAATTCTTCGGTTTCCTGCTCTAAATTCCACTGTTTTAGGGTTTGATCGTAACTACCACTAACCAAAAAATGCCAACGGGGGGCAAAATCTAGGCCGTGAATCGAACCGAGATGACCGAGGAAAATTTGATCTAATTCCAGATTACTGGCATCGCTGGCTAAAGTCCATAATTTAACGGTTTGATCGAATCCTCCCGTCGCTAGATGATAATCGCCGTTTCCGGTAACTGCTAGGGCTAAAATGCCCTGATCGTGAGCTTCCACCGTATTAATCAGGGTTCCTCTCGCAAAATCCCAGATTTTTAGGGTACGATCCCAACTAACGCTAATTAAAAACCGTTGATCCTCGGTAATTGCGATCGCTGTAATCATTTCCCGATGGGCGCTCAGACGGCGATAATAGTGCCAATGGGGGATAGGGACGGGGGGGGAAGTGGGAGTTAAATTAAGGGCGGGTAGGGTGATTTGTGGCTCATTTTCCGCTTTTATGGCGCTAATATCCGCCGATTCTTCCTTAAGCGGCAAAATCTCTCTTTGTAAGCGACTGTAGGATTTTTCCAAATGTTCGATGCGTTCCAGCAGCCCGTTACGGTTGATATATTGAATAATTTGATTGTAGGACTGTTCGAGGGTGAGAATATTCTCCTCTAATTCTGCGATCTCGCGTAGCGAGCGCGTTGCGACCGCACGGTCGTTATCGCTGGCCGCTGCGGGATCGAGGGACTGTATTTGGGCCGATAAAGCTTCTTTTTCTTCTTCCCACTGACTCTGTAAATGACCGGTTATCTCGGTTAAGCGTTGACGTTGCAGGGTTCTTTCTCGGAGACGATTGAGAATATTTAACCCGAAAGTCACGACTAGGAGGAACAAAGGCAAAAACCCCGCACCCATGGCGATAAGGGTAAGCAGGGTTAATCCTAGGGCGATATATTCCGCTAATTCTAGCCAATGGGGGCGATGGTCGGTCATTTTGCAGTTACCGGTAAAGGGATTTTGATCATCTCCTGATTTCAGACTCATGGTAACGCTAATTGCCGCCTTGGGATTGACTAAAATTAATTTTTAAGCAGGAATTAAGACTTTTTTCTTAGTTTCTATCGGTGCGGTCAAAGCGGATTCTAAATCGGCTTTCCCTAGTTTTGCTTCCAAAATTTTCAGCACTTCCCGTCCAAAATCATCGGGATTTTGTCGCCATGCTTGCAGACAAACTTCGCCAAAGAATGACCCCAAAGGTTCAGGATTCCAGAGCAGTTTTTTGGCTGTCCAGGGCATTAAACTCATGGGATCATAGTCGGGTTTAAGAATTTCTTTTTTGAGGGCGTATTCTTCTAGATGGGTGTGGGGTTGTAGTCCGATAAAAAAGATGGCTGGTTCCACTTTATCGACTCCAAAAATGTTTTCTAATTCCCGATGATAGGCGATGGTTTGACGAATGGTTTCTAGGGTTTCATCAATGACATTGAAAGAATAATTTACCGAAACCAGATCATTAAAACCCGCCGCTTTTAAGTCTCGACAATTTTGCAGAACTGTCCGCAAATTATAGCCCATACGCATTTTGCGGACTAATTCCTGAGAACCACTGGTGATACCAATTTCAAAGTAATTCATTCCTGTTTTTACCATTAAATCGCACAGTTTCGGGGTGAGATTATCGGCGCGAATATAGGCAGCCCAATGGATATCTTTCATCCCAGCAGCGAGGATTTTTTCTAATAGTTCTTCTACATCGTTGATAAATTTTCTGGCGGGGATAAATTGGGCATCGGTAAACCAGAAATTGCGAATGCCGCGGTCGTATAATTGGCGTATTTCCTTAACTACTTCATCGGCGGGATTAATGCGTACTTGTTTCCCTTCGACAACGGTATAGATGCAGTAGCAGCAGTTATGGGGACAGCCGCGCTTGGTTTGTACCCCGATATAAAAGTCGTTTTCTTGGAAATAGTAGGAAAATTCCGGCCAAATACTGGCGATGTAGTCGTAGTTACAAGCGGATTTTTCTAAGGGGGTGGGGGATTCGTGGATTAAACGCGGCCGGGGTGTGGTTTCTCCGACGACATAACAACGTTCATCGCTAAAGTCCCGGCCGGAGAGGAATTTTTCTAGCAGGGTTTCCCCTTCTCCCACTGATACAATTGTTCCTGTGGGCAGTTTGGTTTTTAGTTGTTCGTAGAAAACACTGACGGCACCACCCCCGACGATAACTCGCGCTTCGGGATGGTATTTTCTGGCCCGCTGCAACCCTCGGCGAATTAGTCCCTGATTCCGCCATAATTCGCCGTAGTAGGCTGTTGTCACCTTCAAACCTCCTAAAGCACCGCGCAGCTTAATTAGGGGGTTTTTAGCGTAGTAAAATTCAAAGGCGTTTTGCAGGGGATTGCCACCGCGACCACCGACGGGAGCATATATTTGAATATCCCGCCAGGAGAATACTAGCAGGGTGGGCCGAAATTCGTCAACACAGCGATCGAGTGCCTGGTTAAAGTCTAAGGGTGGGACTGCACCAAGGTCAAAAATCCTTTGTTCGATGTCGGGGAATAGTTTATGAACGTGGTCGGAAAGGTAAACCACACCGATGGGGAAAATGGGGTTACAGGGGAGTCTAACGTAGAGGATGCGTTGTGCTTGCGGTTGAGTCATGAGATTTCTGAATGGGACGAGGACGCATTCTGAGTAATCTTAATATAACTTAACTTTGTCCGGCTTGTCTGGCAGTTATCAGTTATCAGTTATCAGATGTGAGTTTTCAGGTCACTGGTTACTGTTTACTGAAAAGCTTCCCACTTCCCCACTTCCCCACACCCCACACCCTACACCCTACACCCTACACCCTACACCCTACACCCTACACCCCACACCCCACACCCCACACCCCACACCCGTTCGGCTGAGCTCACGGCCGAAGCCCACACCCCACACCCCACTTGCGTCTTAGGTTAAACTTTAATTCCTAGTACTTGTGTATGGGTTCCCCGCGCTTGGGTGACACCGATGGTTCTTTCCGATGCTTCAATCATCGGCCGACGCAAACTAACGACAATAAATTGCGCTTGTTGTGCTTGTTTTTGAATCATTTTGGCCAATTTCTCCACATTTGCCCCATCTAAAAACATATCCACTTCATCAAACGCATAAAAGGGAGAAGGACGATATCTTTGTAGGGAAAAAATAAAGCTTAAAGCGGTTAAAGATTTCTCACCTCCAGACATGGAACTTAATCGCTGTACGGGTTTTCCTTTCGGATGTGCCACCAGATTTAAGCCACCATTAAAGGGATCATTTTCGTCTTCTAGTTGTAAGTAACCATCGCCATCGGACAGGGTGGCAAATATGGTCTTAAAGTTTTCGTTAACAGCAGTAAATGCTTCCTGAAAAGCATTAAATCTGAGGGTGGTAAAGTTTTCTATCCGCAAAAGTAGTTCGGTTCTTTCTCCTTCTAGAGTTTGCAGTTTTTCTGATAGTTCATCTAATCTCTCTTTAGTTTTTTGGTGTTCTTCTAAAGCTAACATATTCACAGGTTCTAAAGCTGCCAATTTCTTTTGTAACTGCCTAATATCACTTTGAATTTTCTCGAAATCTCGATCGCTTTCGGGAATTTCTGGCAAGGGATTGGGTAAGTCGCTTTCTAGTTGACTAATTTCTGTCTGTAAAGTGGTTAGTAATGCTTGTCTTTCTTCTTGATTGTTGACTAACTTTTCCGATTGCCAGATAGCCTGTTGTTGTTGGTTTTGTTGTTGTCGCAAAACTGTCTCTAATTGGTCTCTTTTTTGCTTGGTTTCCCCTAGTTGTCGGGATAATTGCTGTAAAGCTTGATTGATTTCTAAAATATGCTGATCAAGTTTTTCTATCTCCAGATTACCGATATTTCTCTGATTAACTGCATCGGTGATTATCTTGTCAATCTCAATAATTCTATCCGCAGACTCTTGACTTTTTTCCTCTAGTCTGATTTGTTGACTTTGTAAATCTTTTAACTGTTCGCGGACTGTAGCGAGGTGATTTTCTTGGGTTTGTAACTCTAATTCTTGAGCGCGAATTATTCCCTGTATCTGTTGCCATTCGCTATGGGTATGATTGGCCTCTAAAGCAGTTAATTTCTCCTGTTCTTGCTGTAAAGATAACTCTAACTCAGGAATTTCTCTGGTTAATACTTCTAACCGTTGACGAGAAATAGTAATTTCCTCTTGCTGGCCCGATAATTGACGGGTTAAATCCTCTTTTTCTGTGGTTAAACGTTGTAAATCCTTGCTTAATTGTTGTAGAGATAATTGATTTTCCCGATGACTTTGACGGGTTTCGGTTAACTGTTGGGTTAACTGACTGATAAGATTATTAACTTGGGTGATTTTTTCTTCGTTGCGGGTAAGAATGCGATCGATTTCTGCTAATCTTTCCCGTAGAGATTCCGCTTCACTAGACTCCTTAGGAGAAATTTTACCAAAACGCAGCCCCGATCGCGTCGGTTGGCTGCCTCCGGTCATAGCGCCAGTCATCTCTAATAACTCGCCATCCAAAGTAACGATGCGATATTGATTGATATAATAACGGGCAGAATCTATATCCTCAAAAACCACCGTACTGCCAAAAATATAGTTAAAAACCTCCCGATACTGGGGTTGAAACTTAACCAAATTCACCGCTAAATCTAGATAACCCCGCGCGTGACGCAGAGAGGAAATATCCTGGGGACGGGGAGGACGAATTTTATTCAGGGGTAAAAAAGTGGCCCTACCGATGCGACGCTGTTTTAGCAAGGCAATTCCGGCAGCCGCAACGCTATCATCTTGGACGACTACATGACCTAAACGACCTCCGGCGGCGATTTCCAGAGCAATTTGATAACGTTCCTCTACTTCGCCCAATTGTGCCACTAATCCGCAGATTCCGGGCAAATCTGACTGTAATAATATTTGAGTAGCATAGGTTCCCTGGGCCTCCTGTTGCGCTTGCTTAGTCGCTTCCAGTTTATCTAATTCCCTCTGTTTGTCCCGTTGTTCTTTTAGCAGACGTTTTTGGGTGTCCTGACTGATGACGCGATTTTGTTCGGCAATGGTGAGTTTTTGGGCTAAATTTTGGATATCTGGTTCCGATTGATTAATTTTTTGTAATATTTCTTGACTTTCTTCTGTTTTTGTGCTAATGACTTGCTCTAATTCTTGCAGACGTTGACCAGCTTCTACTATATTAGTTTGCAATCGATCGCATCTTTCGGTCAATTGGGCCCGTTGGCTACGGTAGGGGTTTAATTGTTCCTGAAGACGGGTAATATTGCGGGAAAGGTCACTTTGTTCTTTTACCCAAGCTTCTGACGCTTCCGCGAGACTACTTGCTTGCAGACGATGGGTTTCTAGGGTTTCCCTTGCGGTTTGGGTTGTCCGTAGGAGATTGGGTAAAATTTCAGTTTCTAAGCGGCTTTTTTGGGCAGTAATCTGATTTAATTCGAGATTATAGCGATTAATTTCCTCTAAAAGTCTTGTTTTCTGTGCCTGAGATTCTTTTTCGAGGTTTTCTAGCTCTTTTTGTCGTTGTTGCTGTTGTTGTCGTTTGGCCTGTTGACTCGCTAATCGGGAAGTCAGGGACAGGTGTTCATCTTCCCCAAAAGCTTTAACCTGTTGATTGAGTTTCTCTAATTCTTGACTATTTTGGGCGATTTGTTCGGATAAATTGGCGATAGTCTCCGTTAAAACCTGTTTTTCCCTTTCCCCAGCTTGAATTTGTTCTTTTACTTGCTGGCAGCGCTGCTGGAGATTTTGCCAATGGAGGACAATTTCCCATTGTTGTTTTTCTTGGACTTGGGCCTTGAGTTTTTGGTATTTTTCGGCTTTAATGCGATCAAGTGCTAATTTTTCCAGAGATTTTTGCAATTCTGTGGCAATAATTTGGCAGCGTTCTTCCCTTTCTTTAACCGAATCGATATTCTCCTTAGTTTTCTCAATTTTGCGGTCAAATTCGGCTACTCCTGCCAATTCGTCGATAATTTCCCGTCTTTCCTTGGCATTCATGCTGATAATTCGGGTTACGTCTCCCTGTAACACCACGTTGTACCCTTCGGGATAGATGCGTAAACGGTTTAATTGGTCGTGAAGTTCGCTAACCGTACAGGTTTCCCCATTGATATAGTAGGTAGAAGTATAGCTGCCACCCTTAGCCACTTTTAAGCGTCGGGAAACCGTCCAATCCCTATCGGTTGCGTCAGGAATATCGCTAACATCAAAAGTCACCGAAACACTCGCTTCGGTGCTATGACGTTGACTGTTATAGCTATGATTGACTAAATCCGGTAATCTTTCGGCCCGCATTCCCTTGGAAGTAGCTAATCCCAAGCAAAATAGCAATGCGTCGAGAATATTCGACTTTCCCGAACCATTTGGACCAGAAACCACCGTAAACCCCGGTAAAAAGGGTATGGGAGTTGTTCCCCCGAAGGATTTGAAGTGTGAGAGTTCGACCTTTTTGATGTAAACCATGGCGATAAGCAAAAAGTAGGCAAGCTATCAGCTTTAAGACAACACCCTTATGAAAAATATAGCTGATAGTCCTCTTAGATGGCTTGAATCCATTCTTTGACTTGGTACTCTGTCCAGATACCATTTTGCCAGTAGGGATCCGCTTCGATTAATTCTCGCACTTCCGACTCGCTGGCTGCCTGATAAATTGCGAAAACTTGGCTTAAATCTGCCGTTGGTCCGATAGTAATGAGAATTCCCCGTTCTTTCTGTTGATTTAATCCCTCTAGATGCGCTTGACGATAGGGTGCGCGTTTTTCCAGCACGTTTTCACAATAACTACCCCAGACAACAAATTTCGGCATATTTGACCTGTACTCTCTTGATTTGTTGCTATTTTACGATCGAATCGTCAATCAGGCTAAATCGATCTAGAAAAGTGTGGGGTAGTATAAAAATACTGTAAGATGCAGATAGTTGGGGTCGTGATGCACAAACTTATTCGGAGCTTTTACGCAGTTCTCAAATCAGGAAAAAGGCAGCATATAATTATTTTTTAAGATAAATACGAACTCCTTGAACTTCATCAACTAGCCGATAATTTTTCTTGATAAACCTAGCAATTTCAGGAAAAACTTCGTGTCCCTGAGTTTCTCTATCGGTAAAGAAAAACATTCTTGGAGCTACAGCATCAACAAATAACTTAGCATTAGAATTAATAAGATCGTCTGCGTATCTTTTCAGAAAATATTCCTGCAGTGAACCTGGTAGGATTTGCCAAAGGGAAACACTATCTATTGTCGCTGTTACCAGTCCCGTGTCAACATATAACTCTGATGCCCATCCCCAGACAGCCATAGATTCACCAGGAGAAGCATACTTTAGAATAGTTTTAGCAATCGGACTAAGATAATTTTTAGCAAATACTCTGCGATTATCGAGGTAAACATTATCTGATGTTATCGTTGTGGCAAATTCTAAAAAACTACTAGCAACTGTAATAAAAATGACACCTTTTAAAAGAGAGAAATTTAAGTTTGAACGGGTTAATTTTGACACTTGTAAGACTTGTGCCAGTTCACCTATAAAAACACCGATGAGAAATCCACTAGGTATGATTAGAAACAGTAAATAATGAGTAAACCCGTTCCCCGGTCTAATAACTGAATAACTCGATGCTGCCCAAATAAATAAACTGTAATAGACAAAGCAAAATGTCTGGGACTTTTCTTGATTTTGGCTTAAAGAAACACGCTTTAATATTAGAAATGGTACTCCTAATATCAAGACAATTGCTGTTAATAAAAATAATATCCTTGTATCTGGCACTCTTATTAACATCCGAATAAATATGTTGATTTTTCTGAAAAAGCTTAGTTGATTTACGTTTCCCATCAAACCATGGGTAGAATAAATCAATAAATTTTGTTGTATATAAGATTTCCAGAAAGCATCATAGATTGAGAAAATTGTTAGATATAGTATGACCAGAGCCGAGAACAACATTCCCCCAAGAAAGAAAGCAGCAAAACTCCTGATAAATTGACCTCTTGCGCTGCTTTTTAGCCAGAGTATGTGCAAAAATATACAAGCAATTGAGAAAGCTATAGGAACTGACTGAATTTTGGCAAAAGGAGTAGTTCCCAGGATAAAACCCAAGGCAAATATCAGGCGATTAGGATTAGATGAATTACCAGCATAATATTTACAAACGATTAACAAAGCCACACTTAATATTGCCACCGAAAAATGTTCACTTGTATAATGCACATAGTCGAAAAATGTCATGAAGGCGACAGTGGTAACCACAGGAACTATTGCTAGGCGAGAAAGGCTCTTATCGTAGAGAGTGGATAAGGCATAATAAAGACAAACAATAGCAGCAATTATCATGATTAAGCCGATCACACGACTACTAGCATATTCAATTCTGAACCCAAAAAAAGCTGGTAGAGTCAGAGGATAGACATTGAGTGGTCCAGATGAACCTGTATCTACCGCACGCCAGAAAACCGGCTCTTTCAACAGTTTTATTGCACCCGCGGTAAATAGTGCCTCATCGGGATTTAGCATTGGTGGCAAGAAACCTGGCCAGCGTGCCGCTAAAATAAAAGTCACTAAAGATATAATAAATATTAGATTTGACAATAAAAATTTCTGTATCTTACCC
>NZ_JADBTR010000025.1:0-32830 GCF_020246065.1 Microcystis sp. M144S2 | reverse complement strand
CCGGTGGTTTCCACCGCGTCGTCGGCCGTGAAGATGGCCGTATAGCTGTTGCCATCCACTTGGGTGAAGTCGCTCAGGGTTCCACCGCTGACGTTCACATCACCGGCTGTGAAGCCATTCACAGTTTCGCTGAATTCAAAGGTGACTAGAGAATTGTTGTCTGCGTCGTTCAACGAAGCATCAACAATATCGACTGTCACTGTGGGTGGGGTATTGTCGTAGGGAACGAAAACAAATTGCCCATCTACCGCCTTGATACCACCAGTGCCATTGACGGATGTGGCCCGGATACCAAGGACTACAACACCCTGAGCCAATAACGATTCAATCTCTACCCCTTGGTCCTTGCTGTAGCTGTAAGTGTAGGTATTACCCGCAGTCAGAAGATTGCTGCCATTATGCTCCGTTCCCGTTAACCCCGTATCGGAAATCTTGTCGTACCCATCCCAGACGATACCAGTCCCATTCATATTGAGACTGTTATCCTTCGATAACAATCTGATAGTCCCATCCGCGTTGCTATCGCCATTCGACCACCAGAATGCGTTGAGGTCCATTGACCCCTTCTTCATATCAACAGTCCATTGATTTGTGACTGTGTTGTAAGAAGCGGTGAACCAGAGAGCCTGGGTGGTGTCGCCGTATTCCCAGGTGTAAGTGCCTTCCTGCAATGTCATAATAAAGATTCCCAATCAACAATTCTATACATACGGCAGATTCAGGCTCAGTCTGGTACATCTTCTAAGTGGAAAGGCTTATCCAATCAGGAGTTATCGGTACAAAACGGACAGAAGAATCACCGTATCTAAATGATAACAGATTATGTAGCGTATGTAACCATTTAGGGGGGGGGCAAGCAGCCAGTGGCATTGATTCTGTGGAAGGACTCTCCTGGGGTAGCAGAAAGGGAGAATTACTACTCCTCCCAAAGGCGCGAAGGGTTCCTCGGTCATAAATTGCAAAACATTGCGGTTCTGAGAACGCAGGCTCGTCACTACCATCAGCATCTCCGCCCTGAAAGGGTGACAACGAGGTTAAAGTCTAGGCTGGGTGTAGGCTGTGGGGAGTTTTTTGCTGTGAACAGTAAACAGTGAACAGTAAACAGTAATCAGTGAAAAGACAGTAGGAAACTTCTATTTAATACTGCACACTTAAAACTCAAATCTGATAACTGATAACTGATAAGTAGGTAGGCGTTAAAAGTTGTCAGATCCCCCCTCCTATCGGCACCCCCCTTATCAAGGGGGGCAGGGGGGATCCCCCCTCCTATCGGCACCCCCCTTATCAAGGGGGGCAGGGGGGATCGAACCTAAAATCCATTTTTAAATTATAACCAGCTACTTAACTAACTGCTATAAACCCCCCCAAACTAATCGGGCTGCCCAAAAGGGAATTAACAAAAATAAAGCAATAAAATCAGCCGATCTTAACTGTAATTGGTGCCAGCGTACTTGATGCTGATTGGGACTGGTAAAACCGCGAACCTCCATAGCGATCGCTATTTGTTCGGCACGCAAAAGCAAATTATCTAGGAATTTTTCCACGACTGTTAACCAGACGTTTAAACTTCTTTTAATCCCTAATTTTTGCCAATCGATCGCCCTAGTTCGCACTGACCTAGCTAGATTTTGCACTTCTTCTAAAACCAGGGGAATAAAGCGCAAAGATAGGGTAAGAGTCAGAGAAATTTCTGTCACTGGCACATTAAATCGCCGTAAAGGACTCATTAAATTCTCTAAACCTTCGGTAATTTCTTCCGGTGCCGTCGTCAACAAAAAGAGATTAGTGCTATAAATTAAAGTAAAAACTAAGGTACTAATTCTCACTGCTAATTCCAAAGAACGTCGGGTAACAAATAAACGACCTCTATCCCATAAAACATACTGATAATCACTTGCTGGCGGTAAATTCAGCCCTTCATCCGGTAAACGCGGCTGAATACTCACCCCTAAACCATCGGGAGTGATAGCAGTAATCAGAAAGACAATAATCGCCAAAAATATCAGCCAGCCCATCTGTTGCCGCCAGACGCGGGGAGGAATAGGGGCCAACAGGGTTAACAACATTAACAATCCCACCAAAGCTAAACGCCACCAAGGATTAGCCAATAAAGGTGCTGCTAAAAAAGCCATTAACCAGATAAATTTTACCCGCGCATCCAGTTGATGTAGTCGGGTAATCGGTTGATCGAGATAAAGACCGATGGGCAAACTTCGCAATAAATCCATAAATTAGACCTTGGTGGCTCTATTAACCGTTTTTTCCACTTCTCGCGCCGGTTTGCCGCGCCAGATTAAGCGGATCGGGGTTCCTTTAAAGCCTAACTGTTGCCGGAATTGCCCTTCGATGTAACGGCGATAGTTATCATTAAAGCGCTGGGGATCGTTAACAAAAAGGGCGATCGTGGGGGGTTGACTCGATACTTGCGTGCCATAGTATAGTTTCCCCTGTTTTCCGCCTCTGGTGGTGGGGGGATTGTGCCATTTAACCGCATCTTCGATCACATCGTTGATTACCGAGGTACTGACGCGACGACGGTGAGATTCGGCGGCAATATCAACTAATTCGAGGATTTTAGTGACTCTTTGCCCCGTCATGGCGCTGACAAAGATCATTTCTGCCCAATCCATAAAATACAGCCGATCTTGGAGCATTTTGGTGTAAGTATTGATGGTGTAGGTGTCTTTCTCCACCGCATCCCATTTATTGACTACTAGCACCACCGCACGCCCTTCTTCAATGATTCGCCCTGCTAATTTTAAATCCTGTTCGGTGACACCATCTAGCACGTCGATGACGAATAACACCACGTCAGACCGGCGAATTGCCTTAAAAGCACGGTTAATACTGAAAAATTCGGCTCCATAGTCCACATTCTTCTTACGGCGAATGCCAGCGGTGTCAATTAACCGATACACCTGTCCTTCTCGTTCGATTAAAGTATCGATCGAGTCTCTGGTGGTTCCCGAAATCGGACTGACGATCGCCCGTTGTTGTCCGGTTAAAGCATTGAGGAGACTGGATTTACCCACGTTAGGACGACCGATAATTGCCACTTTAATTTCTTCATTTTCGGTAATTTCCGCCGCGGGTGGCAAATATTTAATCACCGCATCGAGTAGTTCACCTGTACCAGAGCCGTGAATGGCTGAGATGGGGAAGGGTTCACCGATGGCTAATTCCCAGAATTCCGTCGCTTGCAGGATACCCTGTTCCACCGATTCACACTTATTAACTGCCAAAAGTATCGGCACATTTTGCTGTCGTAACCAAGCGGCAATTTCTCGATCGCCGGCGGTAATTCCTGCCTGGCCATCGACGACAAAAATCGCCACACTTGCCTCTGCTAGGGCGATTAAAGCCTGTTCGCGGATTAAAGGGAGAAATTCGCTGTCATCGTTAAAAACTAGCCCTCCTGTATCGACAATTTGAAAATCTCGATCGCACCAGAAAGCTGGTTGATAGGTGCGATCTCTGGTAATCCCGGGTTGATCAAAAACGATCGCCTGTTGATCTCCAGCGATACGATTGACGAGGGTAGATTTGCCCACATTGGGACGACCGATAATAGCGACGACAGGCAGTTTCATAAGAGGGGGAGGGGGCGGAAATTTAAGGCCCAATATTCTATCATAGCGATTTGCGATCGAGCTTGGTTGATTTAAATGTTGGTTTGAACAAAGATAAGCTGTTCGTAATTTAAATTGCTTGTTGAGACGAGGCAAGAGGCTTCGGCCGTGAGCTCAGCCGAACGGCAAAAGGCAATAGTAAAGGGATTGGGGGAGGTTCGGCTAATCTAAGAATAAGCGGGTTAAATGCGTCTTAGCTTAGTCAGGAGACTATTTTTATTTATTCTCCCCACACCCCACTCTCCTATAGCTTTTAAACGGAATTTAGTATGACAAGTCCAGTGACCCAGAAAACAAGGAAGCGCGAGCGATTCATGTTAATTTTTATTAAGAAGCGATCTTTGATGAGAACAGACAACTATGAACCTCGAGATTCCCAGTGCCGTAAAAACTTGGTCACAATTTGGCCATCCCATTCTCATGTGGGTTTTATTAGGATTAACTATCTATGCGCTCTATTCGGGGCTACAATGGCGACGGACGCGGACAGCAGATAAAGACCTAAAAAAAGAATTATTGCCCAAAAATTTTCGCACTAAACACTATCAAATTGGCTCCCTAATCCTCGCTTTAATGGTGTTGGGGACGATCGGGGGTATGGCGGTGACTTATATTAATAACGGTAAATTATTTGTCGGTCCCCATCTGCTGGCCGGTTTAGGGATGGTGGGTTTAATCTCGATTAGTGCCGCTTTAGTACCTTTAATGCAAAAAGGCAACGAATTGGCTAGAATCACCCATATTGCCCTTAATGCCGTCATTTTAGGTCTTTTTGGCTGGCAAGCCTTCACAGGAATGGATATAGTCCAGCGTATTCTCAGCAAAATGTAAGAAAACCTAAACAGAGAGGATGCGTCTGATGACGCATCTAACCCTATGAGAGAAGGGAGAGGAGAATAAATAGGGTCTGCTGAAAACGTTTGCTGGTGGGTGTGGGGTGTAGGGTGTAGGCTTCGGCCGTGAGCTCAGCGTTCGACCGAGCTCACGCCGAGGTCCGAACGGGTGTAGGGTGTAGGGTTTTACCGATTTTGAGGAGGTCAATTACCTAATTTTCGGGGAAAAAGCACCTGAATTTTCCCCCTGATCACTCCAATGGTCGGCACTTTTTGAGGGAAAAAAGTCTAAAAACCTTATCCAACAAGGTTTTTAGATTTATTCAGCCAACCCTAAATAAAAATAATCTCCTGAATCCTGACTCCTGAATCCTGATAACTGATAACTGATAACTGATTAAATGCCGTGACTTTTGCCGATTACCCAATGACGACGGAAGAAGCGAGCGAGCGAGGTTTCTTCTAAGGATAAGTAAATCGGTCTTCCGTGGGGACAAGTGCGGGGATTACGGGTATTTTGCCAATCATCGAGTAAATTCTGCATTTCTTCTAAACTTAAAGCTGTACCGTTGCGGATCGCACTACGGCAAGCGGTGGCCACCTGAGCAGTTTGTAAATCGCCCCCTAAACTTAATTCTAGTAAAGCATCAGCCCGATCCTGCTGCTCTTTTAGTAGAACAGGAATACTACGAATTGCCCAAGAGCGATCGCCAAAACTGGCAATTTCTAATCCTAAACGTTGTAATTGTTCGATTTGTCGAGTAGTTAACTGATTTAAGATGATCGGAGTATCTAACGGCACGATTTCCCAGTTATCCTCTAAACGTTCGTACAAAACCCGCTCATGGGCAATATGTTGTTCCACTAACCATAATCCGTTAGGATGTTCGGCAACTATATAAGTTTGGTGAATTTGGGCTAATGCCTTTAATTCCAGCCGATTTTTCCTGGATTTTTCCCCTATTGTATAAGTGCTTTTTTCTTCGGCAGCCTTGAGAATTTGACTGACGCGCTGATTTTGCGCTTTTTCGGGTATATGTTCGGGATTTAGTCCTAACACCTTGTCGATGGCTGAAATTATCTGTTCTTGCCAAAAAACGAGGTTATGCAGGTATATTTCCGCTTTAGCTGGGTGACGATTCCAATCGATCGAACGAGGGTTAAGATGTAGATGGAGAAAACAAACGGGATAGCGATCTTTAGGGACTGTGCGAGCGAAAGCTTGAAATATTGCCTGTTCTAACTCCGATGAGCGCACCATTCGCCCATTAACAGCAATTTTAACCCAATCCGGTTGATGGCGAGAAATGCGATCGGGCAAACCGATGACCAATTCAATTTGAGCCAATTCTGCGTCAGGAGTCGTTAAGTCAAGTTTTAGGGCTGCTAAATCGTTAAAATGCAGAGATTTAACTAATTGCGGTAATATTTGACTGGCATCCTTACCCGGACTGATGCGTAACCAATCTTGATGATCTTGGAAAACCTGCCAAGTAATTTGGGGATGACAGAGGGCAAAATTATGAATTAAAGTCTGTATATCCTTTAATTGTTTGTTAATTGACGGTAAAGCTTGACGACGCACAGGAAAGTTACCAAAGAGATTCTCTACCGTGACGATAGTGCCGATAGCTATAGGAATCGTTTCTAAATTATCCGGCTCGCCCTGGTGATTGTAAAGACAATAACAACCTAAATCATCGTCATGACGACTGGCAACCCGCAGACGCGCCACCTGTGCGATACTGTGCAAAGCTTCACCACGGAATCCGAGACTGGTAATCTGCCAAAGATCGTCCCGTTGGCGGATTTTGCTGGTACTGTGGGCATAGCTACACAGTTGCAAATCTTCTCTAGACATTCCCCTACCGTTATCCGATACTTGTATTCGCCAGTTTTGCGGAGATATATCGATGGTAATCCTATCTGCCCCCGCATCAATGGCATTTTCGACTAATTCTCGCACCACAGCGCCTAAAGAGTCGATTACCTCTCCTGCGGCAATTAAATCGATTACGTCTTGGGGTAAAACTTGTATGGGCAAGGTCATCAATTAATGGTTTTAGCCAAGGGCAAACTCGATATATTGTCGCACAGGGGGTGCATGATTAAGGATTCCCCTCCCTACCAATTTATCGGCGATCGCTGCTTCCTGAGAGAATGAAACGACTCTAGGAAGCAGGGAAGTACAGGTTTTGCTCTCATAGTAGGTTGATTCATTAATCAACCTACAAAGCACGACGTTTTGACAAATTTTCAGCTATTTATTCCGAGAATCAGTTTTTAATAACTAGACTTATACTAAATCCGGTTATTAAAAACTGATTATTTATTCCCCATGAGTAGAAAACGGGTTTCTCGGAGAAACCCGTTTTCTGTGCGTTACTCAACGGATTTAGTCTGATTACCGTAGCGGCAAAAATGCTGTTGATAGGCAATAATCCCTGATCGAGATAAGATTAATTCTGGTGATGATAGGGAAGACAGTGGTGAATAAACTAAGCATTCTGGTTTTACACGGACCGAATTTAAACCTATTGGGGAAAAGAGAGCCGAATCTCTACGGTAACGTCAATTTAGAAGCGATTAACCAGTTTTTAAGCGAAGAAGCTACCCGTTTAGGGGTGAATTTAACCGCGCACCAGTCCAATCAGGAAGGGCAATTAGTGGACTGGATTCAGCAAGCATGGGGTCAGCATGACGGTATTTTGATTAATGCAGCAGCTTATACTCATACCAGTATCGCCATCCGCGACGCAATCTTAGGCACAAAAATTGCCTGTGTGGAAGTACACTTAAGCAATATTTACAAACGCGAGTCTTTTCGTCATCATTCCTACATTGCCGATATAGCTATCGGACAGATTAGCGGTTTTGGGGCCGAAAGTTATCGGTTAGGATTATGGGCATTAGTCGATTATTTGCAAAAGAATGGGAAATTTTAGTGCAAATTCTGGAACTTCGCGGTTTTAAACCCAAATTTTCGACAAACTAGCGTAGAGGCCATCTTTGGTTAATAAATCTTCATGGGTTCCCGATTCGACTAATTCCCCGCGTTTCAGGACAAGAATTCGATCGACATTGCGAATAGTGGAGAGACGATGGGCGATAATAATAGCAGTACGATCGACTAAAATCTGTTCTAAAGCTTCTTGGATTAATACTTCTGTCCCCACGTCTAAACTAGCAGTAGCTTCATCTAAAACTAAAATTTCCGGGTTACGAATAGCGACTCTCGCAAAAGCGAGTAATTGTTTTTGTCCTCCCGACAAATTTGCGCCCCGTTCGCGTAAAAGGGTATGATAGCCATCGGGTAACTCCTCGATAAAGTGATCGATATTAGTTAATTTAGCCGCTGCCTTCACCTGCTCAAAATCATAATTTTCCCCTAAAGTAATATTGCGAGTAACATCTCCAGCAAAGAGAAAAGTTTCTTGGAGAATGACACCGATATAACGTCTTAATTCCGCTTGGGGAAGATAACGGATATCGATACCATCCACTAGAATTCTGCCCTTACTTGGTTCGTAAAGACGACAGAGAAGACGAATAATCGAACTTTTTCCCGCACCAGTGGGACCGACTAAAGCGACTTTTTCCCCCGGATGAATAGTAAAATTGAGACCTTTGATAATATATTCATCTGGTTTATAACCAAACCAAACATTTTCAAAAATAATCTCGCCAGGTTTCAGTTTTTCTGGGAAAGAAATTTCTTTATAATTGTTATAATCTTTGATTTCAATGGGAATACTAATTAATTCCCCAATGCGTTCAATAGCAGTAAAACCAGCTTGAAACATAGTAAATTTTTCGGCAAACTGACGCAGGGGATTAAAGAGACGTTGGGAGAATAAAATAAAAGCCGATAAAACCCCAAAATCAATGGTTTTCTGGAGAATAAAAATCCCGCCTAACCATAATACTCCTCCCACGGCAATTAATCCGATCCATTCCAAAGTAGCTGAGACGGCCGAATCATAAAAAATTGTTTTATCTAGGGATTGACGATAGTGAGTATTGATAGCGCGAAACATTTCAGTGTTAAAGCGTTCGCGGCGAAATAATTGAACAATATTAACTCCGACTACATTTTCCTGTAATTGGGCATTAAGTTTTGATAATTCCTCGCGTACTTGATAGTTAGCGATGCGGTATTGTTTTTGAAAAAAGATAATTAAAGCAGTGACGGGAAATAACATCAACACCAACAATAGAGCTAATTGCCATTGCAGGGTAAACATGGTGATGATAATAACTAAAATATTGACCAAATCACTGACAACTCCGATCGCCCCACTAGCAAAAACTTCTCCTAATGCTTCCACATCGCTGGTTAAACGAGTGACTAAACGTCCCACGGGAGAGCGATCAAAAAAACTGGAGGAAAGGGAGGTGACATGGGCAAATAAATCTTGCCGGACATTAGCAGTAATTGACTGACCGACTTTCTGCACTAGATAACCTTGTGTTGTCCCTAAAATCAGTCGTAAAATAATCGAAGCTGACAGGATAATAATTAAGGTATTAATGGCTGCTGTTAAGGGCATTCGAGCCAAAAAATCCCAAGTTTGTTCCTTTTGCAAAAGGGAGACCGCTTGACCGATAATTAAGGGCTGGATCGCCCCCGTGAGGGATAGGGGAAAAAGAAGTATTAATGACCAAAATAGCAGGGCTTTTTGCTTTTTTGCGTAGGGAAGTAATCTTAATAATAAGCCCCAGTCATTTTCTTTGACCGGAGGGGACACAGGGGGGGATGATAGACTCATGAAGTGATTTCCAATGAAATTCTCGGCAGCCGGGGAGAAATTACACCCCTATTGTTAACTTTTCTAACAGGCGATCAATCTGGAAATGTTCCTCCATTAATTCTCGAATACAAGCGACTTT
The DNA here is from genome assembly GCF_020246065.1 of Microcystis sp. M144S2. Classification (NCBI taxonomy): domain Bacteria; kingdom Bacillati; phylum Cyanobacteriota; class Cyanophyceae; order Chroococcales; family Microcystaceae; genus Microcystis; species Microcystis sp. M144S2. The sequence continues at coordinate 23,478 of NZ_JADBTR010000025.1, read as the reverse complement.
TACCTGTTCCTGTAAGCGAATCTTGCCGAAGGCCTGATCGACGATTTCCACGGTACTGAGAGTATCTAAATTTACCGAGAGAATTGGTACTTCTAAATCCTCGGCCCGGCCCAGAATCAGCGGATCCGGAGAGATGGAACCGGTTAAGATTAAACAGGTGGTGGAAGTTTCTAGGGCAGCTAACTGGAGGTCTGTGCGATCGCCGCCCGTAATCACGGCCATATTTTCCCCCTTGCGAAAATATTCTAAAGCGGCGTTGACATTCATCGCCCCGATCGCTAAACTTTCTACCATCCAATCTAAACGATCGGGCCGACATAATACTTTTGCCCCCAAAAGATGGACAATTTCCCGAACACTAATACTACGCAGCAGTTTACTCGCGGGTAACAGTCCTAAAACTTCCACACCTTGGCGGGCCAGATAGGGTTTCAGGAGAGATTGTACTTCCTCCCAATCATCGGCCGGGATATCGCTAATCACTACCCCCAGCAGCTGATTATTTAATTCCTCTCTTGCTTTCAGCAGACTCTCGGCAATTAGGGGAGAACTATAGCGGGCCACCAATAGGATTGGAGTCTGGAGAATTTTGGCCATCTCCCCCATCGATAACTGAAAAATACTGCCTTCCCAGAGAGTCCCCGGCCCTTCGAGGAGGATAATATCACTGTTAACTCGATCGAGATAGCCGGCAAGAATATTACCGTAGTCCTGTTTATCTGTACCTTGTAAACGTTTAGCAACGGAATCCATATCCGTATAGATCACCGGTAAACGCAGCTGCTCAGGGGATAATTCTAGTAATTGCCGAATAAATTCTACATCCTCATCGACCAATTGCCCATCGACGTATCCCGGACAATTGCCCACTGGTTTGCCGTAACTTATCTCTAGTCCTTTTTGTCGCAAGAGATGCGCTAAACCGACGACAGTTCCCGATTTACCACTGAGGGGTTCCAGGGAAGAGATAAGTATAGATTTGGCTGATTTCGCCACGATTTGCTCCTTTTAACCCGTAAAATCCCGATTTTTATCCTTCAAATCGCAGCAGTTTCCGATAAAATCCCTGCGAAAAGTCGGCCGAACCTAGCTGCTTAAAGGTTTTAATCGCATCGATGAGATATTCGATCAACTCGGCGTTAATAATCGTCATCTCATAGCTTAGGTCGGCCTGTCCTTCAAATTGTAAACGACAACGGGTCAATTCCGAGGGCAATTTTGATACATACCAAGAGGCCACAAAGGGAATCCCTTCACTGTTTTCTATGCGACGACGACCTTCTAAAGATCCTCCTTGATACAAAGCGATCGCATAGGGCAGCATACTATGTTTGTCCTTGGCATAGTAGGGCATATATACTAACACATCGGCCTTATTAGCGGGTTCTAATTGTTCGATAGTCGGCATAATTTAAGTAATAGGACAAAATTAACTTTTTGGTTAGGATAGGCACTCATGCAAGGGGCAAAAGGCAAGAGGTAGTTAGATGTGTCTAATTAATTGTCTCTAGCTACTGTTAATTCTTGGGTTCTGGGCCAAGTTACCAGTAAAAATGATATTTTTCTTATATTTTAACCGATCGCCCCCAGAATCTCCTGATCGGGACAATCGGCAGAATTTACGACCAGATCAACTTTCTGTACTGAGGTTATCATCGGGTATAACTGGTATATGAACCCGAAAAACCGTGCCGGGGTAGGGGGAACTTGTTTGCTCAGGATTGGGACTGATAAATTCAATCGTCCCCCCCATGCTGGTAATTAATTCTTTGGCGATCGCTAAACCCAATCCTGTCCCGGGTATATCTCCCCCCGCTTGCACCCCCCGGTAGTGACGTTGAAAAATTCTTTCTTGATCGCTCCTCGGTATACCATAACCTGTGTCTTTAAAAACAATTTCTACACTATTCTTAACATTTTTTACCTCGACGGTAACTTTTCCGCCAGCAGCAGTATATTTGAGGGCATTATCAATTAAATTACTGAATACTTCCCGCAAACCGGGGATATTAGCCCGAATAAGTGGTATATCTTCCCCGTAAATCCTTTCTAAACTGAGATTTCTCTCTTTGGCTACGGCCTCGGCCGAAAGGAGCAGCGGATCGAGAATATCGTGGAGATCGATCGGAGTTAGCTGAGTGCTGCCAGCAGGCAAGAGAAAGGCAGTGGGGGAAGATTGCGCTTGCAGGAGAGGAATATCGACAGTGGGGTAATTTTCGCTTTCTTGCTGAATTTGTCCCTCAAATTCGGCAATTAAGTCCCGAACTCGATCGCTTTCCCTCAATATACCGGTAATGGCGGGATCGTCACCTTCTTCGGCTAACAGCCTTTTGAGTAGAAGTTTACCAAAGGTTTTTAACGCGGTGAGGGGATTGCGGATTTGATGGAGAAAGGTATCGAGGCGCTGACGTTGCCATTGTCGATAATAGCGTTCTTCTCCCAATTGGCGATCGAGTACACAGGCTAAAGCGAGGGTTTGGGTGATTTTTTCCATCCGGGTTAATTCCCAACTTTGCCAAGGTCGTTTTTCTCTGGTTGTCACCAATAATCCGATCATGCCCTCTTCATACATTAAGGGTAAAAACAAGCGATGACCGCTGACGGTCTCCTGATTACCCCAGAGGTGGGATAAATCTTCTAACTTAACCGCAGTTAACAAGTCGGCCGCCGGTTGCCCTGGTTGTAAGGAAAGCCGCTTTTTTTGGGGAGAAGGGGGATTAAAGGGCGGATAAACAACGACTGGAATTAAATCACTCGATAAAGGTTCAGTTAAATAAACCGCACTTCTGTCCGCTTCCATTTGCTCCCGCAAAAGTTCCATCTGTGCCTGACAGAGGGCAATAAAATCATTACTCAGGGGAGTCCGGGAGGGGAAGGAGAAGGGCATACCAAGAAAGTAAAAAGTAAAAAATCAGAAAACCTTGATAAAGCTAGGGTTGCGAGTTTTATTTCCCAGTTTACACGGGAGAGAAGGGCGATTCTCTTGGATCGAGTGCAGCCAGTAAAAAGCAATTAGGACAAGGGTTTGGTCACTATTTTAGGGGTGGATCGCGGTATATATTAAAAAAAGTTTAAGAATAATAAGTTTTGTATCGGGATTTGGGGGAGTGTTTTTGTCAGAAAAACTTAAACATAGTCCCAGTCTAGCTTCTAGTCAAATTTGTCTGTAATTGGGTTTGTGAGAGACACTTGATTTCTGGGTCTAGAACGGATATAATCGCTACGGCTTTTGTAACTATCATTACAACGATTAGCCAAAACAGGAGGTAATTGGGTTGGCCAGAAAACGGAAACGTAAGAGTCGCCGTCGTCAAGAAGGACGTAAGATACTTGAACTTGTACCCCAGTATAGTATTGAAAGTGGCGAGGATAAACCCGTAACTGCGGCGCGTAAGTATATTCAAGCTATAGGCATTAGCCCACCAGCTTTATTGATTGTTAAGCGTAACGAGCATACAACCGATCGCTATTTCTGGGCTGAAAAAGGACTGTTTGGAGCGCAATATGTGGAGGAAAACCACTTCCTCTTCCCAAGTTTGCGCGACCTGCAGCCCCAGCCCGTCAAAGCACCGGTAGCAGTTGCCAAATAATTCACAGGACTATTAATCGTATCATGGAAAGTGAACTCGTTTACGGAAAAGTAAACGAGTTTTTTTTGAGGATAAGAGGAGCGGGGACATTCAAGTGATCAGTAATCAGTCAACTGAAAACTCACATCTGATCACCGAAAAGGCGGACAGCTAAAGAGGGAATGGGGTTATGAGAATTTTTTAGCGGTTATTTAGGCTCATTTTGGCTTTAAATCGCTTTAATCAATCAAATTTTCTCATTTAAACCCGATAGGATTGGTGAGCTAATAAATTATTTTCGATCAGGATCGTAAAGTTCAACCTTTAAGGTATGATTGGGAACATTAATTATTTTTTTATGTATTGCACTAAAAGGTAGAGGGCAAGCAGCAGTGATTAGAGTAGCGATCAATGGTTTCGGACGGATTGGACGTAATTTCCTAAGATGTTGGTTAGGACGGACTGATAGTGGCTTGGAGGTAGTGGGGATCAATGATACATCCGATCCCCGGAGTAACGCTCACCTGCTCAAATATGACTCGATGTTAGGCAAACTTAACGCTAATATCGATGCCGATGATAATTCTTTAATTGTTAACGGTAAAACCATTAAATGTTATTCCGATCGCAATCCCCTCAATCTGCCCTGGGCAGAATGGGGTGTAGATTTAGTGATCGAAGCTACTGGTGTTTTCGTAGATGAAGAGGGCGCTTCTAAGCATATTGTCGCAGGAGCTAAAAAAGTCCTCATTACCGCACCGGGTAAAGGTTCGGGTGTGGGAACCTATGTCGTCGGTGTCAACGCCCACGAATACGAACACGATAAATACAACGTCATCAGTAATGCCAGTTGTACCACCAACTGTCTTGCTCCTGTCGTCAAAGTGATTCACGAAAACTTCGGCATCATTAAAGGGACGATGACCACCACCCACAGTTACACTGGTGATCAACGCATTCTTGATGCTAGTCACCGGGATCTGCGTCGCGCCCGCGCCGCAGCCGTTAACATCGTTCCCACCTCCACCGGTGCCGCCAAGGCTGTAGCCTTAGTTATCCCCGCAATGAAAGGGAAACTTAACGGTATCGCTCTGCGTGTACCCACTCCTAACGTTTCTGTGGTGGATTTAGTGGCGCAAGTGGAAAAAAGCACGATCGCAGAACAGGTAAACGAAGTCCTCAAAGAAGCTTCGGAAAATTCTTTGAAAGGAATTCTCGAATATAATGATTTACCTCTCGTTTCCTCTGATTATCGCGGTGTTGATGCCTCCTCGATCATCGATGCTAGTCTCACCATGGTGATGGGTGGCGATATGGTGAAAGTTATCGCTTGGTACGATAACGAATGGGGTTACTCCCAACGGGTGGTTGATCTCGCTGAAGTCGTCGCCAGCAAGTGGAAAAGCTAAATTAGTTAACTGAGCAGTGATAAATTCTCACTGAAAAAGCGCCGATAGATTCCCTCTGTCACCAATTGTGCGGTGATTAGGTTGGCTAGGGCAATCATAAACAGGATCAGTATCTGGTAGGAAGCGGCGTTTAAAGGTTCACTTCCTGCCAATACCTGTCCGGTGAACATTCCGGGTAAACTGACTAAACCCACCACCATCATCTGATTGAGGGTGGGGATTAAACTAGCTCGAATCGCTGCTTTTTGATAATCTGCGATCGCTTGTTGAGGGGTTGCCCCCAAACAAAGATGGGTTTCGATTTCTAAACGGTGACTTTTAATCGCACTGCTTAATCTTTCCCCAGCTAAAGAGGCACTGTTCATGGCATTGCCTAACACCATTCCCGTCAAGGGAATCAAGTATTGGGGTGAGTACCATTGTTCTGGTTGAATAATTAAAGCGATCGCATAACCTAAAGTTAGACAGCTACTAATCAATAAAGAGCCGAAAACTAGGGGTAATAAGCCTTTATCCCGGCTATCAATGCGATTTTTAGCAACAATAGTCGCAATAGTCATCATTACTGCCAAAATCCCCAGCACGGCTAGAGGATTATCCAAGGAAAAAATAACGGCGATAACGTAGCCTACCACTAATAATTGCAGGATCGATCGACCGGTCGCCAATAATAATTGGCCCTCTAGGGCTAAATTTGACCAACGGGAGAGGAGTAAACAAATACCCATCATCCCCAAAGCCCAACCCAAATCCACCAGATTTAGTTCTACTAATCCATCCATAAAAATAAAAGAAACAAATTAAAAGGACACTTCATCTATAAATAGCAAGTTTATAATTATTTTTGACTAATTATTCCTTTTTTTCCCCGACAAATCCCGATTAGTCTCTAATTTGAGTGAAAGCGCGTGAGTACAATTCCCCCCGTCGATTTATCCCGTCAATACCAAGTCATCAGCGAAGAAGCTAACCATGCCGTTTTAGAAATCCTCCGTTCTGGGCGCTATATTGGTGGCGAAGCTGTGAGCGAATTAGAACGACAATTTGCCCTCTATCATGGTGTTAGCGATTGTGTCGCCTGTAATTCGGGAACCGATGCCCTTTATCTGGCACTGCGCGCTCTCGGTATTCAAGCGGGGGATGAAGTCATCACTTCCACTTTTTCGTTTATTGCCACCGCCGAAGCGATTAATTTAGTCGGGGCAGTGCCGGTTTTTGTCGATATCGATATTAATACTTTTAACCTCGATGTGGCACTGTTGGAAAAAGCGCTTACTCCCCAGACTAAAGCGATTATCCCCGTACACCTTTTTGGGCAATCTGTCAATATGTCTGAGGTGGTAAATTTCGCTCGTTCTCATAATTTATTGGTGATTGAGGATTGCGCGCAAGCAACGGGAGCAGAATGGCATGGGCAGAAAGTGGGGAGTATCGGCGATATTGGCTGTTTTAGCTTCTTTCCCACCAAAAATTTGGGCGGTTGTGGCGATGGTGGCGCAATTACCACCAATAACCCCGAGTTAGCGGCACAAATTCGCATGATTAAAGAACACGGCAGCAAGGTGCGTTATTTTCATGAGGTAATTGGGGTGAATAGCCGCTTAGATGCCGTTCAAGCGGTTATTTTGCAAATTAAGCTGAAATATCTCGATTTTTGGAATAATCAACGGATCGAGATTGCCCAACGTTATCGGGAATTACTGCAACCTTTGCCTAATATCACTTTACCTGCCGCTTTAGCCGGAGGTAAGCACGTTTGGAATCAGTACACAATCCTAACGGAAAATCGTGACCAAATGCGGGCGGCTTTGCAGGAAAAAGATGTCCTATCCATGGTTTATTATCCGATTCCCCTACATTTACAGCCGGTTTATCAGTATTTAGGCTATAAAAAAGGTGATTTACCCGTGGCTGAATTGGCCAGTGAAAAAGTGTTATCTTTACCTATGTTCCCCGATTTAAGCTTCGAGGAACAACAACAGGTAGCCTACGCGCTGAAAGATTGTTTGCATAGTTCCTGAGTTATCAGTGGGAATTATGAATTATGAATTATGAATTATAAATTATAAATTATGAAGTGGGGAGAAAAAAGCTGCCCCCTGCCGACCGCCTCCTCTCCTAATTCCTGAATACTGACTCCTAACTCCTGTCTCCTGAATACTGACAGCTTACTGCTATACTTAAGCGGTTAAATCGATTAACTTTTGTTTTAAAGTTTCCAATCCTAGCCGACGAATAGCCGAGATAAAAACAGCTTGGGGATATTTTTCCTTAGCTATTTCTAAATCATCGCTTTTTACCTGATCCAACTTATTAAACACCATTAACATCGGACCGGTTTGAATCGGCATCTCTGAGAGGATTTTTAATACCGAGGCAATCTGACTTTCCCAAGCTGGATGGGAGAGATCCACCAGATGGAGTAAGGCGTCTGCTTCCGTTACTTCCTCCAAAGTTGCCCGAAAAGCATCCACCAGCGAGGGGGGTAATTCATGGATAAAACCCACCGTATCGGTTAGTAAGAGGGGGTGAGATGTTTGGGTAAGGGGATCGGTAATAGTTAAGCGTCGGGTAGTGGGATCGAGGGTAGCAAACAGTTGATCGGCGGTATACACTTCGACAGCGGTGAGAGCATTAATTAAAGTAGATTTTCCCGCATTGGTGTAACCGACGATCGCCACACTGGCTACATCTTGTTTTTGCCGTTGTTTGCGTAAACGGGAACGATGAGCTTGCAGTTGATCCACCTCATCCTGGAGACGGGATAAACGACGTTGAATAGTTCGGCGTTCTGTTTCTAATTTTGTCTCCCCCGGTCCGCGAGTGCCAATTCCTCCCCCTAATCTCGACATGGCTAATCCGCGCCCGGTGAGACGGGGTAAAGTGTATTCTAATTGGGCTAATTCTACCTGTAGTTTACCCGCTTGGGATTGGGCCCGTTGGGCGAAAATGTCCAGGATCACCTCGGTGCGATCGACCACTCTCACCCCGATTTGGTTCTCTAGATTGCGAATTTGGGCGGGAGAAAGATCCCGATTGAATACGACTAAATTAGCCCCCGAAGTTTGCACCTGTAGGGCGATTTCTGCCACTTTTCCCGAACCGATCACTGTTTGAGGATGGGGATGATCCCGTTTTTGTCGGGTGACTTGCAAAACTTTGCCCCCGGCGGTGTCAACTAAACGCTCTAATTCGCTTAAACCGTCCTCAAACTGGCGATCGCTCATATTGTCGGTCATTAAACCAACCAATAGCACCCGATCTTCGGCTGTATCAACGGTTATAGCGGTAAATTCGCGCTGAAACTCCGCCTCTAGTCCTTCCACTAACTCTAAAAAGTCCTGTTTGCTTAAATCCTCTAGATTTAAGGGCGGGGAGACAGACCAGTATATATTACTATTGACATTTGTTTGACTTTGTGGTATGAGATGCGCCAGATAGACTTGCTCCACATAACCGGTCGCCCCACCACCGCGACGGATCATGCCTGTGCCGGTTAGGGTTAAGATCACCAGTGCGTCTAATCTTTGCAGAGCCATGGCGGTTAAACTGGATTCTTTTGGCGGTTCCTGCTTGAGTTCCGTGGCGATACAACGAATTCCGCAAAGACGTTCGGAACCGTAGCGGGGTAGTTCCAAGAGAGAAAATTGGGTTTGTCGGGGGGTTCCCACTCCCACACGAATTACCTGGCCGCGACGGTTGATATAGGTGCAGAGGGGTTGATGGATATCGGTACTGATGGCCGCCAGTCTTTGGGCGAATTCTGGGGTGGTGAGAGTATCAATAGGCAAGCGTTCATGGTACAGCCTTTGTAGCTGTTTCATCTGACTAGCTTTTAGTCCCTGGGTATTGCCGAAGATGGTATCGATAGGCTTTCCTCACAATTAGGATTTTATCTATTATTGTAGCGATTTTGACACTCGCTGCCCTTTTATTTGTCCTCTAGAAGCCAGCCCTAATTGGGGTAAAATTGGGCAGTATCAATGGTTATTTTCCATATTATGCTCGCTTCTACTCAGGAACTCCTCGAAACCGCTCGCAAAAATATCTATGCGATCGGAGCTTTTAATGTTTATAACCTAGAAGGGGTCAAAGCGGTGATTAGTGCCGCCGAGGATTGCCGTAGTCCCGCTATGTTGCAAATTCACCCCAGTGCTTTGCGTTATGGCAGTTCTACCCTCGTCGCTCTCTGTTTAGAGGCCGCTCGCTCGGCCAAGGTTCCTATCTCGGTCCATCTTGACCATAGCACTAAAGCCAGCGATATCTACGAGGCCCTAGAAGCGGGGATGACCTCAATTATGGCCGATGGCTCTCATCTTCCCTACCAAGATAATCTCGCTTTTACCAAAGAAATGACTCGTTTAGCTCACGAATACGGGGCTGTGGTGGAGGCAGAAATCGGCCGAATTAGCGGCACTGAGGACGGGTTAACTATTGCCGAAAAAGAGGCTAAAATGACAGATCCAGAGCAAGCAGTGCAATTTGTGCAGGCAACGGGAGTGGATTCTCTGGCCGTAACTATCGGTAATGTCCATGGCGAGTACAAAAGTCCGCCCCGTCTCGATTTCGATCGCCTGGCCCGGATTCGACAACTTCTGTCTATTCCCCTAGTTTTACACGGTGCTTCCGGTTTACCCCCAGAAATGATCGGGCGATCGATCCAGTTAGGAGTCTGCAAATTTAATGTTAATACAGAAGTGCGTCAAGCCTATATGCAGTCCCTGAAACGGGAAATTTGCGGGCCAGAGGATAAGGATTTATTAGAGATCGCAGGAGAGGCAATTTCCGCGATGAAATCGGTAATTATCGACAAATTAACCCTTTTTGGTGCTGTCAATAAGGCCCACCTCCACGAAACTCCCTACGCTCAAATGTTAGCGGGATTATCGGGGGTTAGGGACTAGGAATTATAAATTATGAATTATGAATTATGAATTGGGGAGAAGAGAGAAGGGAGAAGGGAGAATAAATAAAAATAATCTCCTGTCTCCTGAATACTGACTCCTGAAGTCTGACTCTCGACGACCGGCTCCTGACGGTTAAAATAACTGATCACTGAGATAAAATGCCGATGAAAAAATTAATTCTAGCCACGAGTAATCCGGGTAAATTAGCAGAGATAGGGGAATACTTAACTGATATCGACCTAGAATTGCAGTTAAAACCCGATGATTTAGAGATAGAGGAAACCGGGGCGACTTTTGCTGAAAATGCCTATTTAAAAGCTGCTCAAATTGCCCTAACTTTGGGAGAATGGTCGATCGCTGATGATTCGGGATTGGAAGTAACCGGGTTAGGAAATGCCCCGGGGATTTACTCGGCCCGCTATGGTAAAAATGATCGAGAAAGAATCGATCGCCTCGTCAGAGAATTAGGAGATAATCAAGATCGTTCGGCCCGTTTTGTCTGTGTAATTGCGATCGCACGTCCCGATGGTGAGATTGCCTTGAGCGCCACAGGAATCTGCACGGGAGAAATTCTCACCAGTCCTAGGGGTAAAGGTGGTTTTGGTTACGATCCGATTTTTTATGTCCCCGAATACGCTTTAACCTTTGCGGAAATGTCTCCCGAATTAAAAAGAAAAATTAGCCACCGAGGACGAGCTTTTGAGCAATTGCTGCCCCATCTCAAGACTCTCGCGGGTACAAATTCATCAAGGCTCTGACTTGTTCAGCATGATAAGAGCTTCTTGTCAAGGGACTCGCAACAATTTGTAAAAATCCCAGAGATTCCCCATATTCGCGCCAAGCTTGGAACTGTTCGGGGGTGATAAATTCCTGTACACCGAGATGTTTTGGCGATGGTTGCAGATACTGCCCGATGGTGAGAATATCACAATCGACGGCCCGTAAATCGCCCATCACTTGCCGCACTTCCTCGTCGGTTTCCCCCAATCCCACCATAATGCCCGATTTTGTGTAGGTAGCGGGAACAATGGCGCGAGCGCGCTGCAATAATTCTAGAGAACGCTGGTAATCACCCTGGGGACGCACACGACGATAGAGACGGGGAACAGTTTCGGTATTGTGGTTTAAAACTTGGGGTTTAGCGGCAAGAATCAAAGCTAAAGCCTGCCAATTGCCACAAAGATCGGGAATCAGCACTTCGATGGTGGTTTTTGGGGAAATGCGGCGAATTTCCTCGATACAACGGACAAATTGACTAGCACCCCCATCAGCCAAATCATCGCGATTGACAGAAGTGATCACTACATGATTAAGATCGAGACGTTGCACGGCTGCCGCTAGTCGCTGGGGTTCCGTGGAGTCTAAAGGTTGGGGTTTTTTCTCAAAATCGATGTCACAGTAAGGACAGGCGCGAGTGCAAGCAGGACCCATAATTAAAAAGGTAGCCGTCCCCGCGTGGAAACATTCGCCGATATTGGGGCAGGAAGCCTCCTCACAAACGGTATTTAAGCCTAAATCGCGTAAAACTTCCTTAACACTGCCGACTCGCTGCCATTGCGGTGCTTTTACCCGTAACCACTCTGGTTTTACCGTCACGCCTGAACTACTCCGATAATTTTTGCCTATATCTGTAATATCCTAGCAAGTCTCGACCCAATCGAGGCCGAATATGCTATGATGATTTAGCTAAAAAATTTCGGGATGTAGCGCAGCTTGGTAGCGCACTTCGTTCGGGACGAAGGGGCCGCAGGTTCGAATCCTGTCATCCCGATTAAAGACAATCAAGGTGTAATCTGTTCTATGGTTAAGTAGATAGGTGTTAAAAATTGTCAGTAAGTAGCTGGTTATAATTAAATTAAAAATGGATTTTAGGTTCGATCCCCCCTGCCCCCCTTGATAAGGGGGGTGGGGATCCCCCCTGCCCCCCTTGATAAAGGGGGTATCTGACAACTTTTAACGCCTACCTACTTAGATCATGAAAATTGAGGAATTACTCAAAAACAAACGAGAAAAAATCATTGCTATTGCTGCTAAACACGGCGCAAATAACGTGCGAATCTTTGGTTCTGTCGCACGGGGAGAAGCTGACGAAAAAAGCGATATTGATTTATTAATTGATTATTGTAGCGAACGTCGGAGTCCCTGGTTTCCTTTGCCGTTAATTCGAGAACTCGAAGCTTTGTTAGGCTGCAAAGTTGATATTGTTACCGAACAGGGACTTAAAGATAGAATCAGAGAGCGGGTACTTAAAGAAGCAATACCACTATGAGAGATGATACCGAACGCTTGCGGGATATTTTAGAAGCAATTGAGCGGGTAGAAAAGTATGCTCCACAGGGAAAAACCGTGTTTGAACAACAAGAATTAATTCAAACTTGGATTGTCTATCATTTACAAATTATTGGTGAAGCAGCTAGAGCAACTTCTCAAGAATTTCAAGCAAGATACCCCGAAGTTCCTTGGCGAGATGCCAGCGATCTAAGAAACTTAACTATTCATGAATATTTTCGTATCAATCTAGAGATTATTTGGGATATTGTTGAAAATGATATTCCTCCTCTAAAACAACAAATCGAAGCTATTTTACAGGAATTGATTTGACGAAACCCAGTCCAATTATTTAAAACTGTTGGGTTTTAGGTTCGATCCCCCCTGCCCCCCCTTGATAAGGGGGGTGCCGATAGGCGGGGGGATCAGAGTCCAAAATCTATCTTCTCTTTGATTATAACCACTTAATTTACCTCCTCTAAGCCCATGTCTAGATTATTAATCAGCCAGTATCAGGCGGAAGTTGAGAAGATTGTCCAATATGGCGGCAGTCGCAAGGAAACTTCGATTAGAGTCGCTTTTCAGAATTTGTTAAATGACTATTGCAAGGCGCGGGATTTTTTGTTAATTCCGGAGTTGGATTATCGCACTAAGTCGGGAAAAGTTGTCTATCCTGACGGGACGGTTAAGGATGCTTTACGGTTAGATTGGGGATATTGGGAAAGTAAGGATCAATACGATAATTTAGACGAAGAAATTGAGAAAAAGTTGGCGAAAGGCTACCCTAATGACAATATTTTATTTGAAGATTCCCAGACGGCGGTTTTAATTCAAGGAGGAGAGGAAAGACTGCGCGTCTCCATGCGCGATGATGAGGCTTTGGATGGGATTATTAATGCTTTTATCAATTATGTACGTCCAGAGGTTGAGGATTTTCGAGAGGCGATTGATAGTTTTAAGGAAGATTTACCAACAATTTTGGAAGCGTTGCGGGGTTTAATTGCGTTGCAGTCGGAGACGAATCGGAATTTTGTGACAGCGCGGGACAATTTTTTAGAGATTTGTCGCAAGTCAATCAATCCAGAAATTAGTCTGGAAGATGTGCGAGAGATGATTATTCAGCACATCCTGACAGAGGATATTTTTATCAATATTTTTAATGAGTCCCAATTTCACCGGGAAAATAATATCGCTAGGGAATTACAGGGAGTGATTGAAACTTTCTTTACTGGTAATACTAAGCGCAATACTTTAGGGACTATTGAACGTTATTATGCGGTAATTCGGCGGACGGCGGCGAATATTTATAACCACCACGAGAAGCAGAAATTTCTCAAGGCGATTTATGAGAATTTTTATAAAGCATACAATCCGAAAGCGGCGGACCGGTTGGGAATTGTCTATACACCCAATGAAATTGTCCGTTTTATGATTGAAAGTGTCGATTATTTAGTACATAAGCATTTTGGTAAGTTGTTGGCGGATCCAGGAGTAGAAATTTTAGATCCGGCGACGGGGACAGGAACTTTTGTAACGGAGTTGATTGAGTATTTACCGAAGGATAAGTTACGGTACAAGTATAAGCATGAGATGCACTGTAACGAGGTGGCAATTCTGCCTTATTATATCGCTAATTTGAATATTGAGTTCACCTACAAGCAGAAGATGGGTGAGTATGAGGAGTTTGAGCATATCTGTTTTGTGGATACCCTGGACCATGCTGCTTTTCATCTCAAGCAGATGGATTTGTTTGCCATGTCGGTGGAGAATACCCAACGGATTCAAAATCAAAATGACCGCAATATTTCTGTAATTATTGGGAATCCTCCTTATAATGCTAATCAGCAAAATGAGAATGACAATAATAAAAATCGGAAGTATCCTGCTATTGATAAGCGCATTAAGGATACTTACATCGAAGAGAGTACAGCGCAGAAGACAAAGCTATATGATATGTATTCTCGCTTCTTTCGTTGGGCTACTGATAGGTTAGGTGAAAATGGTATAATAGCTTTTATTACTAACTCTTCTTTTATCGATGCGAGGACATTTGACGGTTTTAGAAAAGTAGTAGAGAATGAGTTTAGTGAAATTTATATCATTGATTTAGGTGGTAATGTCAGGAAAAATCCTAAACTTTCAGGGACAACTCATAATGTTTTCGGTATTCAGACGGGGGTGACGATTAGTTTGATGGTGAAGCGAGAAAGTAATAATCTTCCTTGTCAAATTTTATATACTCGCCGTCCTGAATTGGATACAGCAGCGCAAAAATTAGAGTTTTTGTCATCCACAAAACTTAATCAGCTTGATTTCGAGCATATCATCCCAGATAAAAAGCATAATTGGATTGAACAATCAGATAATGATTTCGATTGTCTGATACCATTGGTAAATAAGAATACTAAACTAGCCAAATCTGGCGCAGAAGAAATGGCAGTTTTCAAACTATTTTCATTGGGTGTAGTAACCAATCGAGATGAATGGGTATATGATTATTCTGACAAAAACTTATCTCGTAAAATGTCTTATTTTCTAGAAATTTATAATAGACAACTAGGAAAAATATCAAAAACATCAAATGTTTTAGAGGAAAAATTATCAACTGAGATTAAGTGGACGAGAGACTTAAAAAAACAATTAACAAATAATAGTAAAATAAGTTTTGATGAGAATTGCATATTACCATCTCTATATAGAAGTTTTGTTTCAAAATATATTTACTGGGATAAATGTGTTAATGAAATGCAATATCAACTCCCAAAAATCTTTCCTGATATAAATTCTCAAAACATAGTTATTATTTATTCTTCTGGACAAAAAGCATTTACAGTTCTCTCAAGTAATCAAATTTTTGATTTACATTTAACAGGTGACTCTCAATGTCTCCCTCTTTACTACTACGACAAAGAAGGAAACCGCATCGATAATATCACCGATTGGGGATTGCAGCAATTCCAAAACCATTACAACGATAAAACCATCACCAAACTCCACATCTTCCACTACACTTATGCAGTCCTTCACTACCCGGAATATCGCAGTAAATACGAATTAAATCTCAAGCGAGAATTTCCGCGACTTCCCTTTTATGATAACTTCTCTCAATGGGTAGAATGGGGAAGCAAACTAATGGAATTACATATCAAATATGAAACCGTCGCACCCTACCCACTAACCCGCATTGATACTAATAATAATCTCAAACCCAAAACTAAACTAAAAGCTGACCGAGAAAAAAATTCCATCAACCTTGATGATATCACTTTCCTACAAGATATTCCCAAAATTGCCTGGGAATATAAACTCGGTAATCGTTCGGCCCTAGAATGGATATTAGATCAATATAAGGAAAAGAAACCCAAAGATCAAACCATCGCCGAAAGATTTAATAATTATCGCTTTGCCGATTATAAAGAAACAGTAATTGACTTACTACAAAGAGTCTGTACTGTCAGCGTCGAAACCATGAAAATAATAGAAGCGATGAGACATTAAAAAGGTAGCTAAGTAGGTAGGCGTTAAAAGTTGTCAGATCCCCCCTGCCCTCCTTGATAAGGGGGGTGTCTGATAATTTTTAACGCTTACCTACTTATACTATTTCTCTAAATGAAAACTACACATCGAATTTAAGTCACCCTTTTTAAGGGGGATTTAGGGGGATTAAACTTCTGTAGTCAGACTTTGGAGAATTGGTATTAAAAGGGTTTTACCATTATTCAGCAAATCCTAGATAAAAAGCTTTGTCCGGGCAATTTCTCCCCAACAGATGGTTAAAATTAAGATTTCATCCATAGATACAATAGATTTTGGTCTTGATCGATCTAAATTGTTGCCAAAAGCTGTGAATTTTTAAATTAAACTTAACCAAAATTTTACCCAATCTTAACCTAAAAAAATCTCCAATATTTCTAGATTTAAAAGTAATATTTGTGCCTTAAACTATATCTTGAAGAAAGTTCAACTTTCTCCAATTGTGCAGGATTCTTCAACCGGAAAACTTATGATATTCTCAACTGCTACCCTAACTCGTGTGTGTGCTGTCTCCTTCGCCACGGCAGCGGCCTTAGCAGGGACGATGGGAGAAACCCTCGCCCAAACCCTGAACGGTGCAGGAGCCTCCTTTCCCGCGCCCCTATACCAGCGTTATTTTGCCGACTATAAAAACGCCACTGGTGTCACCGTTAACTATAATTCCGTCGGTAGCGGTGCCGGTGTCCGGCAATTTATCGCCGGAACCGTCGATTTTGGCGCTTCCGATGCCGCTCCTTCCTCTTCCGAAAAAAGCCAGATGAAAAACGGTTTATTGCTGGTTCCCACCGCCGGAGGAGCCGTCGCCGTGGTTTATAATCTGCCGGGGGTAAATAACCTGCAAATTTCCCGGGCTAACCTGGGTAAAATCTTCAGTGGCGAGATCACTAACTGGAGACAAGTGGATCCGAAACTGCCCAACCAACCCATTAAAGTGGTGGTTAGGGCTGATGGTAGCGGTACTACCGAGATTTTTACCTCTCACCTGAGCGCGATTAGTTCTTCCTTCAAAAGTAAAGTGGGAACCAGCAAAGAACCTAACTGGGGTTTTACAGTTCTCAAAGGACCGAAAAATGATGGTGTGGCGGCCCTGGTTAAACAAACAGAAGGCTCGATCGGTTACGTTCAAGATACCTTTGCCCGCAAAAACGAAGGGGCAACCATGAGAACCGCCAAAGTTCAAAATAAAGCCGGTCAATTTGTCGAACCCAGTCTCGCCCAAGCTAACAAGGCGATGGAAGGGATCAAATTTAACGCCGATTTTACCGCTAATATGGACGATCCGAGCAGTGGTTATCCGATCGTCGGGATTACTTGGTTATTAGTACCGAAAGACTATGCTGATAACAAAAAAGCAGCAGAAATTAAGAGACTGTTGACTTGGATTCTGACCACTGGTCAAGGTATTAACAATCAATTGGAATTTACTCGGATTCCCCAATCGGTGACTCAAAGAGTTTTAGCCGAAGTTAACAAAATTAAATAAATAGGGTTTGCTGAATAAATGTGAAATGTAGGTAAGGTAAGGGTTTTGTGGCTTTTCTCGCTCCCACAGGTGCAAATTTTGAGGGAATCGTCGTTCAAAACCTTGCGTCTTCATCGGCCCGCGTCCTGTAGGGGCGAAGCATTCGGGCAATAACCTATCGGTGAAACCGGAGATTTTCTAACCGAATGCTTCGCCCGTACTTTTTCAGCAAACCTAAATACTTTTGTATTAGTTTAGGCTTGATTGTCACCGCTTTCCAGTAAAATGGAAAAAAGTTACCGGTTAAGTCCATAACTAATAACTGCAAGTATTTCTTTTCTGTGGGCTGAACAATGTTCAGCCCCTACAGTTGCGTTTTCAACAACTGATAACTGGTAATCGCTCTCTACTTTATGGCTAATTTTTCTGAATCCGTCGAGTCCTTGGACGTCTCGGCGGCCAATCTTAACGAAAACCCCGGCACTGCGGGTTTATTTGATCGCATTTTTACGCTCCTAGTCTGGATTTGTGCCGCCTCCGGTTTAATTTTTCTGCTCTGGATGGCCTGGATTGTTTTTCAGGATGCGCGGCCGGCGATCAATGAATTCGGTTGGGGATTTCTCTGGGGAACCACTTGGGATGTGAACGTCCTCAAATTTGGTGGTTTACCCTTTATTTTCGGTTCCGTTGTTTCCTCGATTCTGGCTCTTTTATTAGCTATTCCCCTCAGTGTCGCCGTTGCTTTAACCACTAGCGAGAATTATTTACCAGCAAGTATCCGTTATCCCATCGGTTTTCTAGTGGAATTAATCGCCTCGATTCCTAGTGTAATTATCGGGTTATGGGGGATTTTTGTGCTAATTCCCGTGCTTAAACCCCTGCAAGAATGGTTATTTCAAAATTTTGCTTGGTTCCCTTTGTTTAATACCCAACCTTTGGGACCAAGTATGCTGATCGCCGGTGTCATCCTGGCCATCATGATCGTGCCGACTATTTCCGCTATCAGTCGCGATGTCTTGCTTACCGTCCCCCCGGAATTACGCAGCGCCTCCATGGCCCTAGGTGCCACTCGTTGGGAAACCATCTGGCGCGTGTTGTTGCCGGCGGCCAGTTCCGGTATTATCGGGGCGATTATCCTCGGTTTAGGTCGCGCTTTAGGGGAAACTATGGCAGTGGCCATGGTAATCGGTAACTCCTCGATTATTAGTCCCTCCCTCTTGGCCCCCGGTTATACTATTCCTGCTGTACTAGCTAATACCTTCCCAGAAGCTTTTGAAAAAATCCACATCGGAGCTTTGATGTATCTAGCTTTGATTCTATTTGTTATTACCTTGGCCGTCAATAGTGTAGCGGCTTTATTAGTACAGTTTATCAACCGCAATCGTTAATTTTATGAGCCAAGGAGCTTTTCCTGAAGAAGATTTACAGCAACCCCTGTCACCGTGGCGACATTTTTTTACCAACGGTCTCACGGGTTTAGCGATCGCTCTTAGTGCTATCGCCATTCTGCCTTTATTCGCTATCCTCTTTCAAATTGTCAAAGAAGGTTTACCCGGATTCAATTGGCAAGTTTTCACCTCTTTACCCGCCCCAGTTGGCTCCGATCCCAGTGTTCCCAATGGTTTTGCTAATGCGATCGTGGGGACTTTAACTATGGTCGGTTTAGCTGCCTTAGGCAGCATACCTCTGGGGATTCTCACCGGGGTTTTCCTCTCGGAATTCGCTCGGGGTTCCAAAATTGGCGGTATTCTGCGCTTCGCGATCGTGGTGTTGAGTAGTACCCCTTCCGTTATTGTCGGGGTGTTTTCCTTCGGGGTTTTGGTGTTAACTACCAAACAATTTTCCGCCGTAGCGGGGGCCTTTGCTTTGGGGGTGATTATGTTGCCCATCATCGCTTTAACCACGGAAGAGGCACTAAAACTAATACCCATGTCCTACCGTCTCGGCTCCTCCGCTTTGGGGGGTTCCCGTTTCGATACGGTATTTCGCATTGTCCTGCCAGCAGCGATCGCACCGATTATGACCGGGATATTATTAGCGGTGGCCCGGGCTGCCGGAGAAACTGCCCCTTTAATGTTTACGGCTTTATTTAGTCAATTTTGGCAAGAAAGTCTTTGGTCGCCCACACCGGCTTTAACGGTGTTGATTTATAACTATGCTAGTTCCCCCTTTCCTGAACAAAATTCCCTGGCTTGGACAGCTTCTTTAGTCCTTATTATCTTAGTTTTAATTACTAGCCTTCTCTCCCGTTTTGTCACTCGTAAACGCTCAAATTAAGCATTTTTCTGATGATCGATTCCTCTCTCATGAACAGTCCTACTTCTCTAGCTAATTCGGCGATCAAAGTCGAAAATCTTAGCTTTTTCTACGGTAGCAAAAAAGCACTAGAAGGGGTTTCTTTAGAAATCCCGCAAAAGCAAGTAACCGCCATGATCGGCCCCTCTGGTTGTGGTAAATCTACTCTCTTAAAAGCCCTCAATCGCATCGGGGAATTAGAGGGGCAAGTGACAGTTAAGGGCAAAGTTAGGTTTTTTGGTCAAGATATCTACGCCCCCAAAGTTAACCTTCATACTTTACGGCGACAGGTGGGTATGGTCTTTCAGCGCCCTAACCCTTTTCCCGCTACTATTTACGATAATATTGCCTACGGTATTAGAATTTATCGTTCCGCTAGTCGCAGTGAATTAGATGGGATTGTGGAATCAGCTTTAAAAGGAGCTGCTCTTTGGAATGAAGTTAAAGATCTGTTGAATAAATCCGCTTTAGGATTATCGGGAGGACAACAACAAAGATTGTGTATTGCTCGCGCTTTGGCGGTAAAACCAAAAGTATTATTAATGGATGAACCTTGTTCTGCTTTAGACCCCCTTTCTACCCTCAAAGTCGAGGAATTAATCCATGAGTTGAAGCAACAATACACGATCGTCATTGTCACCCATAATATGCAACAGGCCTCTAGGGTATCCGATCGCACGGCCTTTTTTAATGCCGATGAAACCCGTGTCGGTCGTTTGGTGGAATGTGATGCCACCCAGAAAATTTTCACCGATGCAGTTAATCAACAAACTCGCGATTATGTAGCCGGTAGATTCGGTTAATTGGCCTTGTCAGGAGACGGGAGACAGTTATCGGTTATCAGTTATCAGTTATCAGTTATCAGTTATCAGTTATCAGTTATCAGTTATCAGTAGTCAGGAGATTATTTTTATTTATTCTCCCCACACCCCACACCCCACACCCCACACCCCACACCCCATACCCTACACCCCACACCCCACACCCCACACCCCACACCCCACACCCCACACCCCACACCCCACACCCCACTTCCCGATTTCCGCTCCTATAACCCAACCCCCTAAACCCTAAGACTGCCCGATTTTGCTAGGATAAGAAATGTAACAAGAATCTTTCTCAACAGTCGGATAATTCATGGGCAACGATACCATCACCTTACTCTCCCCGCGGGAAATTGACAAAATGCGACGAGCCGGACGATTAGCGGCTAAACTGTTAGATCATCTGGCAGAAATGGTTAAACCGGGGGTAAGTACCCTAGAAATCAATGATGAGGCAGAACGTTGGACTCGCGCCCATGGAGCCAAAAGTGCGCCCCTAGGATACCATGGCTTTCCTAAGTCCATCTGTACTAGCATTAACGAGGTTATCTGTCACGGCATCCCCAGCTCCGATCAAATCCTCAAAGACGGCGATATTATTAACATCGATGTCACCCCGATTTTAGAAGGTTATCACGGCGATACTTCGCAGACTTTCTTTGTCGGTACTCCCTCCCCCCTGGCCAAAAAGTTAGTGGAAGTTACCAGAGAATGTCTGCAAAGAGGCATAGATGCAGTGCAGCCGGGGGGGAGAATCGGCGATATTGGCGCAGCTATCCAAGAATATGCCGAAGGACAAGGATTTTCAGTGGTTAGAGATTTTGTCGGTCATGGTATCAGTAATGTCTTTCACACTGGGCCACAGGTTCCCCACTACGGCATTCGCGGCAAGGGCAAAAAAATTCGCCCCGGCATGGTATTCACCATTGAACCAATGATTAATGAGGGAACCTGGCAACATATTGTCTTAAAAGACGGTTGGACTGCTATTACTAAAGATGGTAAACTTTCGGCCCAATTTGAACACACCATCGCCGTCACCGAAACCGGTGTGGAAATTCTCACTGTACCCGATTAAATTTAGGGAACAGGGAACAGGGAATGGGGAATGGGAGAATGGGGAAATAGGGAAGTTTCAACTAATACCCCAAAACCCCAAAACCCTAAAACCCCCCGCAACGCGCACGAAGTGGTCTCCCCACTGATAACTGATAACTGATAACTGAATATATGCAGTATCGTCGTTTCGGTCGCACTAATCTACAAATGCCGGTTTTTTCCTGTGGGGGAATGCGCTATAAATTTCAGTGGCAGGATCTGCCAATGTCGCAAATTCCCGACGAGAATCAAGGCAATTTAGAGGCAATTATCAATAAATCTCTGGAAGTGGGGATTAATCACATCGAAACCGCTAGGGGTTACGGCACTTCCGAGATGCAATTAGGCAAAATTTTGCCGCAACTACCGAGAGATGAGATTATCGTGCAGACGAAAGTTTCTCCTAGTCAAGATGTGCGGGAATTTCGCCGTAAATTTGAGCAATCCCTGCAATTTTTACGGTTAGATTATGTGGATTTGTTGGGCATCCATGGCATCAACACCGCTGAAATTCTCGATTACACTATGGCCGAGGGCGGTTGTTGGCAAGAGGCAAAAAAATTACAGCAACAGGGAAAAGTTCGTTTTATCGGTTTCTCCACCCATTCACCAACTGATGTAATTGTCAAGACTATTGCAACAAATTGTTACGATTACCTCAATCTGCACTGGTACTATATTTTTCAGAATAACTGGCCAGCCATAGAAGCGGCAAAACAGCACGATATGGGGGTTTTTATCATTAGTCCCTCCGATAAGGGCGGCCATCTCTACAATCCTCCCCCTAAGCTCGTCGCTCTCTGTTCTCCTCTCAGTCCGATGGTTTTTAATGACCTATTCTGTCTCAGTCATCCGGCCGTCCATACCCTGAGTATTGGTGCAGCGCGAGCCAGAGATTTTGATGAACACCTGAAAACTTTACCCTTACTCGATCGAGCCGAGGAGATTTTACCGGCAATTATCGAGAGATTGCAAGGGGAGATGATCAACTGTTTAGGCGATAATTGGGTGAAAACTTGGTCTGTGGGTTTACCTAGCTGGGAAAATACCCCCAATCACATCAATATTCGTTCTATCCTCTGGTTACGCAATCTCGCTATCGCCTACGATATGATCGACTTTGCCAAGGCCAGATACAATCTCTTGGGAAATGGGGGTCATTGGTTCCCCGGTCAACAGGCAAAAGAGGTGGAAAAACTCGATTTAACTGCCTGTTTAGCCGCTAGTCCCCACGCTGATAAAATTCCCTATCTTCTCGCCGAAACTCATCGATTATTGTCGGGAGAGATGGTACAACGCTTAAGCAGTAGTTAAAATTCGATGCCGGGTTGCGCTTTCACTCCCTGTTGACGAAAGGGATGTTTAATTAACTTCATTTCCGTGACTAAATCCGCTATCTCGATTAATTCGGGTAAAGCTCCTCTACCAGTGAGAATAACGTGACAATTAGCGGGTTTTCGGGCTAAACCAGCGATAACTTCCTGAATATCCAGATAGCCGAATTTAAGAGCGATATTGATCTCATCGAGTAAAATTAATTTATATTGGGGATTTTCGAGAAAAGTTAGGGCTTTTTGCCATGCTTCTTGGGCTTTCTCTATATCTCTTTCTCTATCTTGGGTTTCCCAGGTAAAACCCTCCCCCATAGCATAAAACTCGATTTGTTCCCCCCAAACACTAAAAATCTTTTGTTCGGCAGGTTCCCAAGCACCTTTGATAAATTGTACCACCGCCACTTTGTAACCATGACCGAGGGAACGTAAAACCATACCGAGGGCTGCCGTGGTTTTTCCCTTACCATCCCCGGTATTAACGATAATTAAACCTTTTTCAGCAATTTTTTCGGCTAAACGTTCCTCTTGGATTGCCTTGCGGCGCTGCATTTTTTCTTTGTATTGTTCGGGAGTGAGTTGCATTCGGGTCTGTCCAGTCAAATCAAGATAATTGTAACTCAAGGGGTTATTGATCGCTGTTTGCAGATTTTAGCTGGCTAAATTGTCTCAGGATTGATGCCTAATTCTCGTAATTTTGCCGCTAATCTTTCCTTAGCTTGTCGTTCTTGTTCTTTTTCTAAAAGAGCCTGTTCTTTTGCCTGTCGTTCTTGTTCTTTTT